>JBKJYX010000243.1:0-3865 GCA_046715575.1 Sphingomicrobium sp.
CAATATATCCGCGCCGGCCTCGCGCGCCGCCTGCGCCATCGCCTGGGTGATCGATCCCATGCCGCCGATCGCGTGGCCCCACGCGCCCGGCACGCCCGCCGCCTCGCCGAACAAATGATGGAGCAGCACGTAGGCGGTGCCCGGCGTGTAGGGCGACGCGAAATTGCCAACCACGCCGTCGAACCCGAACAGCGCTTTCGCAAAATCGCCCTTGAAATGCCGATCGAGGATGTCGCCCGCGCTACGCGTCGCATAGTCGTGCAGTACGCGCTTTTCGGCCAGCGACAGCCCGACGACGTCGCGCCCGAGCTGCATCAGCTTGGGCAGACCCGCAGCGCCGCGGCCAATCTCCGGCGGCGCGCGCAGGATCCACTTCTGGATGATCGGCACCACCGTCGCCAGCTCGTCCAGGTAACGGTCGTACCCCTCACCGTCGCTTTTCTCGTGGCGGACGATCTCCTTGCGGGTCAGTCCCTGTCGCCCGGACAACAAATAGTCGCCGTCGCCGGGCAGGAAATTGTCGGTTTTGCGCAGCACGACCTTCAGTCCGTGCCGCTCGAGCTCCATGTCGCGGATCACCTTGGGGTTGAGCAGGCTGACCGTGTAGCTCGCGGCCGAATTGCGGAAACCCGGCAGGAACTCGTCGGTCACCGCCGCGCCGCCGACCGTCGTCGCCCGCTCGAGCACCGCGACCTTGAGGCCCTTCTTGGCAAGGTAGAAAGCGCAGGTGAGGTCGTTATGGCCCGCGCCGATGATGATCGCGTCGTGGGTCACCGCATCAGTACCAGTTCTTCGGCCATCGTCGGGTGGAGCGCGACGACGGCGTCGAAATCGCTCTTTTTGAGCTTGGCTTTCACCGCGATCGCCGCCGCCTGAAGGATCTCGGGCGCGTCGGGGCCGATCATGTGCACCCCGACCACCTGATCGGTCTCGCCGTCGAGCACCAATTTATACAGCGACCGCTCGGTGCGGCCGGCCATGACGTTCTTCATCGCACGGAAGTCCGAGGTGAAGACCTTGACCGAGCCCAGCGTGTTGCGCGCCACGCCTTCGGTCATGCCGACGCCGGCCAACGGTGGGTGACTGAACACCGCGCTCGGGATGCAGCCATAATCGACCTGCGTCGGAGTATCGCCGAAAAAAGTGTCGGCGAACGCCTGGCCCTCGCGGATCGCCACCGGCGTCAGCTGCACCCGGTCGGTGACGTCGCCGACCGCAAAAATCGACGGCACCGACGTCCGATTGTCGGCGTCGACCTTGATCTGGCCCTTGTCGCCGATCTCGACGCCCGCTTCCTCGCAGCCGAGGCCTTCGATATTGGGCTGCCGCCCGACCGCGAACAGCACCGCGTTCGCGTCCATGTCGTCGCAGCCCTCCATGGTCAGCCGAAGCGACCCGTCGTCGCGCTTTTCGATCGCCTTGAAGGTCGTGTTGAACTCGAAATGGATGCCTTTGGAGACCGAGATTTGCATCAGCCGGTCGACCAATTGCTGGTCGTAGCTGCGGAGCATCATTTCACTTCGGTTGACCAAGGTTACCCGACTTCCGAACTGGTGGAAAATGCCGACAAACTCGTTGGCGATGTAGCCGCCGCCGGCGATGACTATGCGCTTCGGCAGCGTCTCCAGGTTGAACACTTCGTTCGAGCTGATCGCATGCTCGATGCCGGGAATGTCAGGCATCAGCGGCCGCGCCCCGCTGGCGATCAGGATCTTGCCGGCGCTGACCGTCTTGCCCGATGCGAGCTTCACCGAATTCGGCCCCGTCAGCACCGCCCGCTCGCGGATGATTGTGACGTCGTGATTGGTCAGCGTGTCGGTGTAGGCCGCCTCGATCCGCCCGACCTCGGCGAGCACATTGTCGCGCAGCGTCGGCCAATCGAAGCGCTTGCTCGGTAGGTCCCAGCCGAACATCGCGGCGTCGTCGATATCCTCGGCAAAATGCGCTCCGTAGACCAGCAGCTTCTTGGGCACGCAGCCGCGGATGACGCAGGTGCCGCCGACCCGATATTCTTCGGCGACCGCGACCCGCGCGCCATGGGCCGAGGCGACCCGGGCGGCGCGGACTCCCCCCGATCCGGCGCCGATTACCAGCAGGTCAAAATCCGTCATTTAAACTCCTGCTCTGGCCATCAGCGCGCGAGTCGAGGGGTCGAGCTCGGCATCGTCCGCGCCCTCGCCAAGCTCGCGCGCGATATCCTTTCCCAGCTCGACCCCGAACTGGTCGAACGGGTTGGTGCCGAGCAGCACCGCATTGGCGAAGGTGCGATGCTCGTAGAACGCAATCAAAGCACCCAGCGACCGCGCGTCCAACCGCTCTAGCAGGACGGTGGCGCTCGGCCGGTTGCCCGAATAGCTGCGCTGCGGGTCGTCGCTCTCCCGCCCCTGCATCAGAGCCGCCCCTTGCGCAAACGCGTTCAACAACAGCAACCGGTGATGCTCCGGGTCGAGGCTATCCTCGCCCTCGCCGACCGCGACGAACTCAACCGGCACCTGCACCGTCCCTTGATGCAGCAGCTGGAACACCGCGTGCTGGGCATCGGTCCCGGTCCCGCCCCAGGTGACTGGCGCGCTCGGCTGGTCCAGCGGCTTGCCCGCGGCGGTGACCGTCTTGCCGTTGGATTCCATCTCCAGCTGCTGGAGATAGGAAGGCAGCAGCCGCAGCCGCTCGTCATAGGCAAACACGCCGCGGGTCTGGCACTTGAGCTTTCGCACATAGAGCCGGTCGGCAAACGCGGCGATCAACGGGACATTGGCCGCCCCGTCGGCAAAGCGGAAATGGCGGTCCATCTCCGCCCCGCCCTCGAGTAATTCCTCGAACGCGTCCCACCCCTGCGCCAGCGCCGCCGACACTCCGACCGAGCTCCATAGAGAATAGCGGCCGCCGACCCCTCGGGCGAAGACCAAAACGCGGGTTTCGTCGATCCCAGCCGCGACCGCGGCTTCGGGGTTGGCGGTGACCGCGATCAAGCGCCCGTCCGGGTCCTCGACCCCCGCTTCATCCAGCCAACGCAGCGCCACCGCCATGTTGGCCAGGGTCTCGGTCGTGGTGAAGGTCTTCGACGCCACCACCACCAGCGTCGTCGCCGGATCGAGATCGGCGATGGCTTCGTCGAACGCCTCGCCGTCGATGTTGGACAGGAACCGGACCTTGTAGCCGGCCCGCGTCCGACCGAGCGCATCGACCAGCAGCGCCGGACCGAGCACCGAGCCGCCGATGCCGATGTGCAGCACGCCGGTGACGTCGCCGAACGCTCCAGCTTCGATCGCGTCGATCAATGCGCGCATCCGTTGGCGTCGGGCGGTGGCGAGGTCGACCGCACCGCGAGCGCCGCCGCCGCGCTCGGCGACATGTTCGGCGGCCTGTCCTTCGCTCGAATTGACGATCCCGCCCGCAAACAAGGCCTCACGCGCCGCCGCGAACCCCTGGCTGTCACTCAACGCCACAAACGCTTTGACCAACGCAGCATCGAGATGGGTCTTGGACCAGTCGAAATAAATGCCGGCGACTTCGAAGCTCAACCTGCTCAACCGGTCCGGCTCGGCCGTGAACAGCGCGTCGAGCGGCTGCACAGCGTGAGATTCGATCGATTTCCACTGCTTGCCGGCCATGGAAGCGCCTCATAGTCGGCGCCCCTCCTTTTGCCACCCCCGCCTTGACGGCAAAGCGCTAGCCCTAAAGAAGCACCGGTTCATGAGTTGGACCCGTCGACCCTCCGCCCCGGACGCCAAGACAGGCAGCACGATCCGCTTCCTGTTGCTCCTCGCGCTCGCCGCCTGGGCATTCCGCAGCTTCGTCGTCGCACCGTTCAACATCCCGTCGGGCTCGATGCTGCCGACCTTGTACATCGGCGACTATCTGCTGG
>JBKJYX010000244.1:0-5676 GCA_046715575.1 Sphingomicrobium sp.
CCAGCGGGTGCCACTGCTCGATCATCCGGTGGTCGGGCCGCTCGCTGGCGATGGTCAGGCCATAAAGCTGGCGCGACAGCCCGACCGCGAAATCGCAGATGTCGATCATCTCCTGGACCTCGCCGAGGCCCTCCTGGACGATCTTTCCGGTCTCCAGCGTCACCAGCCGGGCGAGCGGCTCCTTCGCGCTACGCAATTCCTCGCCAAGAAAGCGCACCAGCTCGCCGCGGCGCGGCGCCGGCACGCTGCGCCATTCAATAAATGCACTCTCTGCGCGCCTTGCAGCGGCCTCGGCATCGCCCACCGCCACCCGGCCGATCGGTTGCCCGTCGATCGGCGAGGTGCTGACCAGCTCACCCGAAGAACCGTCGACACCGAGTTCCTCAAGGATTTTCGCCGTATCCTCCGCCGGGGTCATGCCAGCATCTCCTTCGCTCGGGCCATCGCCGCGACGCCCGCATCAATGGTTTCGTCGCGCTTGGCGAAGCACAGGCGGACCATGTGGTGCGGCGGATCGGTTTCCGCGAACGCGGACAGCGGTACGACCGCAACCCCGGCCTGCTCAACCGCCGCCGCGGCAAAGTCTTCGTCGTCGAGGACGACCCCCGAAGCCTTGAGATCGACGCACTGGAAATAGGTCGAGGCGCTGTCGAGCACCGCAAAGCCGGACGCCCTGAGACCGTCCGCCATGCGATCGCGAGCCCGGGAAAAGCGGGCGCGCATCGGCTCGATCCACGCATCGCCTTCCTCCAAACCAAAGGCGACCGCGGCCTGCAGATTGGGCGCGGTTGCAAAGGTCAGGAACTGATGCGCTCGCGCCGCGACGCTCGCCATTTCCGGGCGCGCCACCATCCAGCCGACTTTCCAACCGGTCAGCGAGAAGATTTTGCCCGCCGAGCCGATCTTGATCGTGCGCTCCGCCATGCCCGGTAACGTCGCCAGCGGCGTGAAGCGCTGGCCGTCGAGCAGGATATGCTCCCACACTTCGTCACTGATCACGGTGAGGTCGTGTTGGCGCGCCACCGCCGCCACAATTGCCAATTCTCCCGCATCGAACAGCCGCCCGGTCGGATTGTGCGGATTGTTGACCA
Source organism: Sphingomicrobium sp. (assembly GCA_046715575.1). Classification (GTDB taxonomy): domain Bacteria; phylum Pseudomonadota; class Alphaproteobacteria; order Sphingomonadales; family Sphingomonadaceae; genus Sphingomicrobium. The sequence continues at coordinate 1,092 of JBKJYX010000244.1, forward strand.
TGATGACCCGGGTCTTGGCGGAGATCATTGCGTCGATGGCTTCGCGATCGATCCGCCACTCGGGCGGCTTCAGCGCGACTTCGCGAACCACGCCGCCCGCGCGCCGCACCATCGGCGCGTAGCAATCGTACGCCGGAGTGAAAATGATCACCTCATCGCCCGAACTTACGGAGGCGAGGATCGCCGCACCGACCGCCTCGGTGGCGCCGCTGGTCACGCAGACGTGTGCCGCGTCGAGCGACAATTGGTGGTGACGATTGTAATGGTCCGCAACGGCCTTGCGAAGCTCGGGCAGCCCGCGCGAAGGCGGATATTGGTTCGATCCGTCCTTGATCGCCCGGGCGGCGCAATCGAGAATCTCGTCCGGCCAGCCGAAATCGGGAAAGCCCTGGCCGAGATTGATCGCCTGATGCTGGGCCGCGAGTCCCGACATGCGCTCGAACACGCTCGTCGCCATCGTCTCGTAAAGCGGGTTCAAGCGTCGCCTTTCCTGCTTGTTCGCCGGACGCCATAGCCCGCGCCGCCCGCTCCCGCGAGTGTGCACCTTTCTACCGTGGGGACTTGTCCTGCAGTGCCTCGACCGACTAGCAGGAAGTGAATGACGCGCTCCGACGACATTCCCGCGATCCTCGACCAGCTTTGCGAGATTTACGATTCCTCACGGGCGGCGCTGCGCGAGGCGCTCGCCCTCTATGTCAGCAGCGGCGCACGCCCCGAGCCGGCCGCGCGCGCCGAGGGATGCTTCGCTTACCCCGAACTAATCATAGAATATGAGCCCGGGACGGAGCCACCGACGCCGGCGAGGGCCTACGCGCGATTGAACCAACCCGGCATCTACACCACCAGCATCGCCCGTCCCGAGTTGCTCAAGGAGTATCTCCGGGTGCAGCTCGAGCATCTCGTGACCGATTATGGCGTGAGCATTTCGGTCGGGCGCTCGGCGAGCGAAATCCCTTACCCCTATGTGCTCGACGGCGCCGAGATCGAGCTTGGCGAGATCGGCGCGTCCGAACTGTCGCGCTGGTTCCCGTCGAGCGAGCTGGTCCACATCGGCGACGAGATCGCCGACGGCGAGTGGGACATGTCGCGAAGCCCGATGCGGCCACTGGCGCTGTTCGACGGGCCGCGCACCGATTTCAGCCTGGCGCGGCTCCAGCACTACACCGGCACCGCCCCCGAACATTTCCAGCACTTCGTGCTGTTCACCAACTACGCACGTTACGTCGACGAGTTCGTCGCCTTTGCCGTCGCCGAACTCAGGCGCCCGGACAGCGCGTTTACCGCTTTGTCGGTGCCCGGCGGGCTATATCGAACGGGCGAGCTGACCGGCGCCGAAGCGGAGATCGCCGCGGGCAACTGGCGCAACCGCCAAATGCCGGCTTATCATTTGATGGCTGAGGGCGGCACCGGCATCACCCTCGTCAACATCGGCGTCGGACCGGCCAACGCCAAGACGATCTGCGACCATATCGCGGTCCTGCGCCCCGAGGTGTGGCTGTTGATCGGCCATTGCGGCGGCCTGCGGCCGAGGCAGGCGATCGGCGACTATGTGCTCGCCCACGCTTATCTCAGGGACGACCATCTGCTCGACGATGTGCTGCCGGTGGAAATTCCCCTGCCGGCCATCGCCGAGGTTCAGCAGGCGTTGTTCGACGCGGCGATCAGCGTCACCGGAGAGGATGAGGACAGCCTCAAGAAGCGGCTGCGCACCGGCACCGTGGTCACCACCGACGACCGCAATTGGGAGCTTCGCTACACCTTGTCGGCGCGCCGCTTCAATCAGAGCCGGGCGGTGGCGATCGACATGGAATCGGCGACCGTCGCCGCCCAGGGCTACCGATTCCGGGTGCCCTACGGGACGTTGCTGTGCGTCTCCGACAAGCCGCTCCACGGCGAGATCAAGCTGCCGGGCCAGGCCAACGCTTTCTACGACCGGGCGATCAGCCAGCATTTGCGCATCGGCATCGAGGCGCTGCTGCTGCTGAAGCGCGAGGGCGACGCGCTGCACAGCCGCAAATTGCGGAGCTTCGACGAGCCCCCTTTCAGGTAATGCGTGCGCTAGCCAGCGGTCGGATCGCGCACGATGTGCAGGCTCTTGACTCGTCCGCCGGTCGGGATTGGCGGATTGGTCTTAAGGTAGGCTTCGAGCGCGTCGAGGTCGAGCCCGGCGTCGAGCCGGTCGCTGCCCTCGGTGAAGACGGTGAAATTGTCGCCGCCGGAGGCGAGGAAGCTGTTGGTCGTCACGCGATAAATGCGGTTCGGATCGACCGGCTTGCCTTTGAAACTCATCTTCACGATCCGCTCGCCGGCCGGACGGCGGACGTCATAAGTGAAGGCGAAGCCGGCCGACGGCATCAGCATGCCGGGCTCGGCGGCATCGATGAATTGCTGCTCGAGCAGGCGCTTGAGCTGCGCCCCGGTCAGATTCATCGCGATCACGCCATTGCCGAACGGCTGCAGCGCGAACAATTGTCCGTAAGTGACCTTGCCGTCGGCTCGCGGCACGAGGTCGCCGCGCACGCCGCTATTGTTCATGAAGCCGACCTCCGCGCCGCCGCGCTGCTTCGGTTTGGTCCAGGCGAGCTGCGCATCGGCCAGCAGTTCACCGCCCCGCGTCGCCAGGTCGGCGTCCTCGGTCTCGCTGACGATGCCGGCGACGCGTGCCACTACTCGCTCCGCCTGCGACCATGACGCGGCACGGTACCGATCGACGATCGCCTTCACCGCGGAATCGGCCGGATAGACGGGGAAGGCGTTCGACAGCGGCACCGGGCCACGGGGACTCTGGAACAGCTCCCCCTGCACCACGGTGAGCGCGGCACGCTTCGACAGCAGCGTCTTGGTGCGGGGGTCGAAGTCGAGCCGGATGTCGGTGAGCATCGTGCTGTAGCGGCTGGCGCTGGTCAGCAGCCGCGTTCGGCCGTTCGCCAGCGGCAGCTCGCAGCGGTACGACCAATGGGTGTGGCCGGAGATCACCAGCTCAATCGACGGGTCGAGCTTGGCCAGGATCGGCAGCACGCCGCCCGACAGGCCGGGGCACGTCGGGTCGTTCCAGTCGCCTTTGGTGAAGGCCCCCTGGTGCAGCAGCACGACGATCGTGTCGGCGCCCTGCGCCTTGAGTTGCGGCACCAGCGCGTTCGCGGTCGCGGCCTCGTCGGCGAATTTCAGGCCGGCAACCCCCGACGGAGTGACCAGCACGCCGGTTTCCTTGAGCGTCATGCCGATGAAACCGATCCGGACCGGGCCGAAATCCTTGATCGCCGTGCCCGGAAACAGCGTCGAGCCGTCCCCGGTGACAACGTTGGCGGCAAGATACTGGAACTTTGCGCCTGGAAACGGCCGGTCGACCGCGCACGGCTCGCGGCTGGTAAATTTGGCACAGCCGCCGCGCTGCAGCCGCAGCAGCTCGTCGGTCCCGCGGTCGAATTCATGATTGCCGACCGCATTGAGCTCCAGGCCGAGCTGATTCATCGCCAGGATTGTCGGCTCATCTAGGAACAATGCCGAGGTGATCGGAGAGCCGCCGGTCAGGTCGCCAGCCGAAACGGTGATGCTGTGCGGGCGGCCCTGGCGCAGCTGCTTCAATGCGCTGGCCATATAGGCGACCCCGCCGGCCGGCACCCACACCTCGGCGCCAGACGGATCGCGCAAGCGGACCGATTGCTTGGGGGGCTCAAGATTGCCGTGGAAGTCGTTGAAGGCGAGGATCTGCACCTCGATCGGTGCCGTCGCGGGGAGCGGGGCAAGCGGCTTCAGCGGTGCTGCGACGCACGCGCCAAGCGCCCATGCAATCCCGACGACTGCTGCCAAACGAAGCATCATGTACCACTCCTGCGCGGGACGTGTTGTCGAGCGCTTCTAATCCCGCCTAAAGGCATTTTCATGAACGACGACGCACTCATCGAACACGCCCGCGGCGCGACGCGCAAGGCCTATGCGCCTTATTCGCATTTCCACGTTGGATGCGCGATCGAATCGGTCGATGGCACGGTCGTCACCGGCGCCAATATGGAGAACGCCTGTTATCGGCTAGGGGTCTGCGCGGAGATCAGCGCATTGACCGCGGCGCAGGCCGCCTTCGGGCTCGACAAGATCACGCGAATCGCGGTCGCCGGCGGAAATCTCTCCTCGGGCAAGCTGTCAGGCGAATTGGCGGTCACGCCGTGCGGCGGCTGCCGCCAGTCGATCCTCGAAGCCGCTTTGCTCTCGGGCATCGACGTCGAAATTCTCTGCGCCAGCGGCGACGGCCGCCAGATCGAACGCCACCGTATCAGCGAGCTCCTCCCCCACGGCTTCGGCCCGGCGAATTTGCAGGATGCGGACTAGGTCAGCTTAATTTCTCTCAACCGCTCCTGGAGGTAGTCGTCGGCGGTGATGGGCGGGTCTTTCGGCTGCTCGCCGGGCGGGACGGTGGCGGGCAGGGCTTCGATCAGGAAATCGGAGCGGAAGTGGAGGAAAAACGGCATCGAATAGCGCGAGCGGCCGCGGCGCTCGGGCGGCGGGTTGACGACCCGGTGGGTGGTCGAGCGCAGCACGCCGTTGGTCAGCCGCTGCAGCATGTCCCCGATGTTGACCACCAGCTCGC
>JBKJYX010000245.1:0-3730 GCA_046715575.1 Sphingomicrobium sp.
CCCCTCCAGCGCGCCGAGCAGGTAGCGGAAGGTGTTGCGCAGCTTGCGGTAGCTGTCGCTGACTCCGGCGAGGATCTCCTTGCCGATGCGATGGTCCTCGGTGAAGTCGACCGACAGCGCCCACAGCCGCAAGATGTCGGCGCCATGCTCCTTCATCAGGTCGAGCGGGTTGATGGTGTTGCCGAGGCTCTTGGACATTTTCATGCCCTTGGCGTCCATCGTGAAGCCGTGGGTCAGCACCGCGTCATAGGGCGCGCGGCCGCGGGTGCCGCAGCTTTCCATCAGCGACGACTGGAACCAGCCGCGGTGCTGGTCGGAGCCTTCGAGATAGAGGTCGGCGGGCCAGCGCTGGTCGGGCCAGCGGCCGCTCTCGAGCGTGAACACATGGGTGCAGCCGCTGTCGAACCAGACGTCGAGAATGTCGGTCTGGCGCTCGTAATCGGCCGGGTCGCGGTCCGGACCCAGCATCGCCGCGGCATTGTCGTCGCTCCACGCATCGACGCCGCCGTCGCGCACCGCCTCGACGATGCGGGCGTTGACCTCGGGATCGACCAGCAGCTCGCCCGATTTGCGCTCGACGAACAAAGCAATCGGCACGCCCCACGCGCGCTGGCGGCTGATCACCCAGTCCGGCCGCTCCGCAACCATCGAATGCAGCCGATTGCGCCCTTTTTCGGGCACGAACCGCGTGTCAGCGATCGCCTGGAGGGCGGTTGAACGGAGCGAGGCGCCGCCGGCGAGCGGCCGGTCCATGGCGATGAACCATTGCGGCGTGCAGCGGTAGATGACCTTCGCCTTCGACCGCCACGAATGCGGGTAGCTGTGCTGGAAGTCGGCGCTCGCGGCGAGCAGCGCGCCGGCCTCGCGCAAGTCGGAGCAGATCGGCCCGTCTGGCGCGTTGAACTTGTTGTTGATCACCGATCCCTGGCCGCCGAGCCACGCCCAGTCGGCGCGATACTTGCCGTCGCCCTCGACCGCGAACACCGGGTCGATGCCGACCGATTTGCACAGCTCGAAATCGTCGACGCCATGGTCGGGCGCCATGTGGACGAGTCCCGTGCCCTGGTCGGTGGTGACGAAATCGCCCGGCAGGAACGGCCGCGGCTTGGCGAAGAACCCTCCGAGGTGGTGCATTGGATGGCGGGCGATAGTGCCGGCGAGGTCGGAGCCTTTTCCCCTCCAACCGCCCGCATTTAGACCGACTGAATCTTCGGTCTCGCTGAACCGCATAAAGAAGTCGTCGAGCAATTCCTCGGCGAGGAGATACTTCACTGCCGTATTGCGATCTTTGAAGAGTGAATATTCAACATCAGGCCCATAGGCGATTCCCTGGTTTACCGGGATCGTCCACGGCGTCGTCGTCCACACCACTGCATGCGCGCCGACCAGCTCGGAGATCGGGCTCTCGACGATCTCAAAGCCGACATCGATCTGGGTCGAGACGATGTCTTCATATTCGATTTCGGCTTCGGCCAGCGCGGTCTTCTCGACCGGCGACCACATCACCGGCCGCGCCCCGCGGTAAAGCTGGCCGCTTTCGGCGAACTTCATCAGCTCGGCGACGATCGTCCCTTCGGCGTCGAAATCCATCGTCAGATAGGGGTGGTCCCAGTCGCCGCCGATGCCGAGACGCTTCAGTTGCTCGCGCTGGGTGTAGACCCAATGCTGGGCGTAAGCGCGGCACTCGGCGCGGAATTCGAGCAGCGGCACCTGGTCCTTGTCGAGCTTCTTCTTGCGGTATTGCTCCTCGATCTTCCACTCGATCGGCAGGCCGTGGCAGTCCCAGCCGGGCACGTAAGGCGCGTCCTTGCCCAGCAGCGTCTGGGTGCGGACGACCATGTCCTTGAGCGTGTGGTTGAGCGCGTGGCCGATGTGGATATCGCCGTTGGCGTAGGGCGGGCCGTCGTGGAGGATGAATTTTTCGCGGCCGGCGCGGGCTTTCCGCAACTGCCCGTACAGGTCCTGCTCGAGCCAACGCGCAAGGATCGCCGGCTCCTTCTGCGGCAGACCGGCTTTCATCGGAAAGTCGGTTTTTGGCAGGAACACGGTGTGGCGGTAATCAGGCTTGGCGGGAGCGTCGGACATGGATGCGGCGCTCTAGCGGGCGGCCGTGCGAATGCAAACCGCTAGTCCGGCAGCGCCAGCAGATTGCGCGCTTCGACGGCGTCCTCCTGCATCTGGGCGGCTAGCACCGACAGATCCTCGAACTTCCGCTCCGGCCGGATGTAGAAATGGAGCGCGATTTCGATCGTTCGGCCATAAAGGTCGCCCTCGAAGCCGAACAGATTTGCCTCGAGCAATTCGACTGGCGGCTGGAAGCTTGGGCGCACGCCGAAGCTCGCGACGCCTGGAAATTCGCGGCCGTCGTCCAAGGTCACATGCACGGCATAAATGCCATAGGCGGGCCGCTGGTAATCGCCGAGCGTCACATTGGCGGTCGGACAGCCAAGCTCATGGCCGCGCCCGTCGCCGCGCTCAACCACTCCTTCGACCGCGAACGGGCGGCTGAGCAAATGCGTCGCGGTCCCCGGATCGCCGGCGGCCAGGGCCTCACGGATCCGGCCCGACGAAATCCGCTCCCCATCGAGTAGCACCGGCGCGACCGCTTCGGCGGCGATGCCGACCCCGGCCCCGACCTCCTTGAGTACCGCGACGTTGCCGCCGCGTCCCTTGCCGAAGGTGAAGTCGTCGCCGGTGACCACGCCCGCCGCACCGATTTTTGTCGCCAGCAACTTGCCGATAAAATCCTCGGCTGTGGTAGCCGCCAGCTCAGCCCCAAAGTGGAAAACCAGCATCGCGTCGGCCCCGGCATGGGCGAACAGGCGCTCGCGCTGGTCGAGGCTGGTCAGCTTGAACGGCGGCACGCCGGGCTTGAAGTGGCGCACCGGATGCGGGTCGAAAGGCGCGACGATTACCGGCGGGCGCTCGTGAAAGCCGCGGGCGACGGCGCGGCTGACGACCGCCTGGTGGCCCAAGTGGAAGCCGTCGAAATTGCCCAGCGCCAGGATGCTGCCGCGCAACTGCTCGGGCAGGGGTTGGTCGAGGGTCAGCCGCTCCATGGTCTCGCGCCTGTATCGGGCGGACCCAGTCCCGGCAATTGCGGTGTCGGCTGGGTTCGTTCCTGTGCTTGACTCGGCGGCGCTGTATTCCTATTTGCAACTCATCCCGTTCAACCGGTTCCCGGCGGCGCATTCGTGCGCGCGTCGGTTTTTCGTTTGAAACGGGGTGACTAGCGAGGAGATGGGCGCGGAATAATCCCGCCCGTGGAGCTAAATAGAGGATCGAGAATGGCCCGTATCGCCGGCGTTAACATACCCACCAACAAGCGCGTCGAGATCGCGCTCACCTACATTCACGGAATCGGCCGCAGCACGGCCAAGCAGATCACCGACAAATTGGGGATCGGGACGGAAAAGCGGGTCCAGGACCTGACCGACCAGGAAGTGCTGCATATCCGCGAAGCGATCGACGCCGACCACAAGGTCGAGGGCGACCTTCGGCGCGAAGTGGCGATGAACATCAAGCGGTTGATGGACCTCGCCTGCTATCGCGGCTTGCGCCACCGCAAGGGCCTTCCGGTCCGCGGCCAGCGCACGCACACCAACGCCCGCACCCGCAAGGGCAAGGCCAAGCCGATCGCCGGCAAGAAGAAGTAGTGATCGCGCGTGGGGCGCGGGATAACCGCAGCCTCCGCATGATCCTCCAGATATAGGCAGGAAACAAAGATATG
>JBKJYX010000246.1:0-5496 GCA_046715575.1 Sphingomicrobium sp.
ATCGAAGGCCATGTCCCCGCCGCCGACGTCAAGCGCTTGCTTGCCAAGCGCCCCAAAGCCGCCGGCATCGCGGTCGCCGGCATGGTCATGGGCTCGCCCGGCATGGAGCACGGCGACCACCGCCAGCCGTATAAGGTCATCCTGTTCGACAAAGCCGGCAAGACCCAGGTTTTTGCTTCGCATTGACACCTAATGTCCGCTTTGGGTGGAAAGCGGACGTTACGGAGTGCCTTCGAATGTGACGGTCACTTTGTTGAATGTGCGTGTCGACCCACTGCTGATCGTTAGCCCGTTACCGCCCCATTCTTCCGTCATTAAATGGTCGTGGCCACCCCGACGAGCCGCCTCGATCGCACGGAGAAGTTCCTCGGCGCCCTGCTCGTCTAGATAGATAAAGAGCTGACCATCGCCAACGGGTTCATCCGCCATGAACTCAAGTTGCATCTGCTGCCTCCGTGCGGCGACCTTAGCCGCCGAGGCAATGTCCGCAATGGGTCGAAACCGGCCCCCTACAACCCAAACCTAGCCGTCACCCGAACATCCCGCCCAGCGAGCGGCGCATAATCCTTGAGCAGGCTCGAATGCCGCCGCGCCACCACGTCGAACAGATTATTGGCCTGCAGCGACAAGGTCAGCTCCGGTTTTTCAGCCAACGGATGCCAATCGAGCGACGCGTTGACCAAAGTATAACCGGGCGTCGACGTTTCGTTGGGCGCCGTGCGGTTTTGCGCAAAGGCGCGCTCCACCTCGATCCGCCCGTCCACGGGTCCGCGTGCACCGGTCAGCGCGCCGAGTAGTCGAAACGGCGGGATCTGCGGCGCCGGGCCGAAATTCTTGATGGTGGCCCGGACCGCGTCGGCGACCAGCTCGCCGCCCCAGTCGATGCCCAGCGCACGGCCGAGCCTGGCATCGGCCTGCACTTCAAAACCGGTATAGTTGGCGCGGCCCTGGCGATATTCGAAGACCGGCAGATCGTCCTGCGTCCCGCCGGTCGCGGTCTGGAAGATGAAGTTCGAGAAGCGGCTGGTGTAGAGGTTGGCGACGACGTGGATGGGGCCGGTCGTCCGGCGCAGGCTCGCTTCGATCGACAGGCTGCGCTCCGGGTCGAGCTGCGGGTTGCCGCGCTCGAACGACTGGCTGGCAAGGTGCGGCCCGTTGGCGAACAATTCGTCGATCGCCGGCGCCCGGGCGCTGCTCGAAACCGACAGGCCGCTGCGCCAGCCGGGGGTGAATTCGTAGCTCCCGCCCGCCGAGCCCGAGACGGTGGTAAATTTGCGCGACGCGGCTTCGGTGCCGAGGAACTCATCCGCCTGTGCTCGCAGCCGGCTGAACTCCAGCCTCGCGCCGGCCTCCAGACGAATAGGTCCGCGGACCAGCGATTGCAGCGTGAACAGGCCGGTCTGCTTCTGGCGGCTGTCGGGAAGGAACTTCTCCTCGCCTCGAATGCGCGCGTTGCGATCGAGATATTGAACCCCGCTGGTGCCTCCCCAGCCGGAGCGCTCGGTCTGCACCAGCTCGCCGCGAAGCTCACCACCCTTGCTGAAGAAGCTCGAGCCGATCTCGCCACTGTCCTCGATCTCGTCGTGCCGGTATTTGGAGATGCCGGCGCGCAGGCCGGCGCGGCTGAAGGCGCCGCTCAACGGGATTTCAACGCGGATGTCGCCGCGCGTTTGCAGGGCGTCGATGGTCGGCGCTTCGGGTTCGACCTCGGGATCGAGCGAGAAACGGATCGGCACGCCGTAACGCGATTTGTGGCGGCCCACGGACACGCCCACGTTCCACCCGTCGTTTACATAAGCGACGCCCGCCGCCACGTCGGTGGTCTTGGCGGCACTGTTCGGAAGGTTTCCCTTGAGGTCGGCGAGCGCGCGAATGTCCGCGTCGGGGCTCGCCAGCGCCTCGGCGCGAAGCTCATCCGACAGCAAGCGACCCCCGGTCCGCAGATTGTCGCTCTTCGAGGTGCTGCCGTCGGCATGGGCGACGAAGTGGGTGCCGAGCGCCACGTCGATGCCGAGGTTGACGGAGCGCTCGTTGGCGGCGCTGCCATAGGCGACCAGCGCGTCCACTCCCACCGGCCCATCGGGCACACGGCGGGGGATGCGGGTGTCGATGACATTGACCACGCCGCCGATCGCCGAAGATCCGAACAGCAAGGCGGAAGGTCCGCGCAGCACTTCGATCCGCTCGGCCGTCAGGGGATTGATGCTGATCGCATGATCCGGCCCCGAAGACGACAGATCGAGGCTGCCGATGCCGTCGGTGAGCACGCGGATGCGGTCGCCGGACAGGCCCCGCAGCACCGGCGACGACGCGGTCGGTCCAAAGCTGGTCGACGTCACACCCGGCTGGCTGGCCAGGGTTTCGCCGATGCTCGTCCGGACCTCGCGAGTGAGGTCGGCCTGGTCAAGCACCGACACCCCGCCAAGCACATCGCCGGCGTTGCGGCGCACCCCGGTGACGACGATTTCCGCATCGTGATCCTTGTGCGCCGCTTCGGCGGTCGGGGCCGGAGCCGCTGCCGGGTCCGCGGCACTTTCCGCGTGGACCGGATGGAGCGGCAGCAGAACGGCGAGTGCGGCGAGCGGATAGATCGGCTGAGGCATGAAGCGGGAAATTCCTGTTGGGAAAGGACAGCGCAGTAAGCTGTATGATATATTATCGCAAGATCGGTAGCGACGAACGGGCCGATCTTTTCGTTGAGCCGCATCGGGTGCTAGGGCGCGCGGCTTGTTCGTCACTCATCTCGAATGCTCGCTGACCGGTGAGCGCTATGAAGCGGGGCAGGCCCATGGCCTGTCGCGGGCCGGCAAGCCGTTGCTGGTGCGCTATGATTTGGACAAGGCGCGGGCGACGTTGACGCGCGACGCCGTTGCGCGGCGCGAGCCGACGATGTGGAAATGGCGCGAGCTGTTGCCGCTGCCCGAAGGGGTCGAGCCGGTCAGCCTTGGCGAGCCGGAGACGCCGATTCTGTCACTGGCCGGGACGGCACCCGGTTTGCTGGTCAAGGACGAAGGGCGGCTGCCGACCGGGTCGTTCAAGGCGCGCGGGATGGCGATGGCGGTGACCATGGCCAAGCATTTCGGGATCAGCCGGATTGCCATTCCGACCAATGGGAATGCCGGCGCTGCGCTCGCCGCTTATGCGGCGCGGGCTGGGATCGAGACCGTGGTCATCTGCCCGGCCGAAACGCCCGAGATCAACGTGCGTGAAACCGCGGCCTACGGCGCCAGAGTCTATGTCGCGGATGGGCAGATCGACGAATGCGGCCGGCTGGTCGGCGAGGGCGCGGCGCAAGGCCTGTGGTTCGACTGCTCGACGCTCAAGGAACCCTACCGCCTCGAAGGAAAGAAGGTGATGGGGTTCGAGCTGGTCGAGCAATTGGGCTGGAAGGTGCCGGACGCAATCTTCTATCCGACCGGCGGTGGCACCGGCCTGATCGGCATGTGGAAGGCGTTCGACGAATTGGAGGCGGTCGGGCTGATTGGGCCGGAGCGGCCGCGGATGTTCGCAATCCAGGCGGCCGGCTGCGCGCCGATCGTCCGCGCGTTCGAGGCCGGCGAGGAGTTCGCCAAGCGATGGGAAGGCGCGGCCACGGTCGCGACCGGCATCCGCGTGCCCAAGGCGGTCGGCGACTTCCTGATTCTGCGCGCGGTGCGGGAAAGCGGCGGAGCGGCGCTGGCGGTGCAAGAGGCTGCCATTACCCAGGCGGTCGAGGATGTCGCGCGCGACGACGGCATGCTGCTGTGCCCGGAAGGCGGCGCGGTGGTCGCGGGGTGGCGGCTGGCGCTGGAGCGCGGCCTGGTCGCAAAGGACGAGACGGTGCTGCTGTTCAACTGCGCCAACGGCAACAAATATCCGCTGCCGGACCGATCACGAATATTGGCGCTGGCCACGGCGCGGGCCGCCGACCTGTAGGCTCGGATTTTTTGGGGCCCAGATGCGGTAAACCCCGACAACCGAAGTTGCCGGGGCTCTCCATGCTTCGCCTCCGAAGATTTGAAGCACGGGAATAGAACGATCCCGCTCCAGGGTAGTTCCAGACGCCATGGCGAAAAAATCAACCGCGGCGAAGAATCCTGTGGATAACTCGCAATCAAAGCGCTCGCTGCGCATCGCCAGCTACAACATCAACGGCATCACCTCGCGGCTCGAAATTCTACTGCGCTGGCTGGCCGAGTTCCAGCCGGACATCGCCTGTCTGCAGGAGCTCAAGACCAGCGACGAGAATTTCCCTGAAAAGGATTTAAAAACAGCGGGTTATTCGAGCATCTCGCACGGCCAGAAGAGCTGGAACGGAGTGGCGATATTGAGCCTGGTCGGCGAGCCGGTCGAAACCCGCCGCGGGCTTCCCGGCGACCCCGACGACAGCCACAGCCGCTATCTCGAGGCGGCGGTCTGCGGCGTGCTGGTCGGCTGCCTCTATTTGCCCAACGGCAACCCCTGGCCCGGCCCCAAGTTCGACTACAAGCTGGCCTGGATGGACCGGCTTTCTGATCATACGCATACACTTCTTCAAAGTGGTGCGCCGGCATTGTTGATCGGCGACTTCAACGTCATCCCAACCGACCACGACGTCTACAAGCCCGAGCGCTGGGCGAAGGACGCACTGTTCGCGCCCGAAGCACGGGCGAAGTTCGCTGAATTGCTGGGGCAAGGCTGGACCGACGCCGTTCGCACACTCCATCCGGACGAGCGATTCTACACCTTCTGGCCCTACTGGCGGAACTCCTTCCAGCGCGACGCCGGCATCCGCATCGACCATGCGCTGTTGAGCCCGAGCTTGGCCCCGAAGCTCAAGGCGACCGGCGTTGACCGAACCCCGCGCGGTTGGGAAAAAACTAGCGATCACGCGCCAATGTGGGTCGAGGTAGAGGTTTGAGGCAATGGCTTGCCAGCCGAAGCGTCAGCGAAGGCTGGTGCCGGATGCAGGAGTCGAACCCGCGACCTTCGGTTTACAAAACCGCTGCTCTACCAACTGAGCTAATCCGGCCCAAGAATGCCAACGACGCGAACGCATTTGCGTCACAGCACGCCGAACGTCCAGCCTTCGCTGCGCGCGATCTCGGGAGTCAGTCCCGCCGGCGCAAAGGCCTGCGGGTCGCGGGCCAGCGCGCGCATCCCCGCCGCGGTCACCAGGGCGTCGGTCTGATGATCGCTGGGCTCGAACCGCAATTGAGTCGGCGGGCTGTCGAGGCCGATCAGCGCCCGGTTGAGCTCGGTGCGGCTCCGGACTTTTTTTCCGGATAGGCCGGCGCGGCGCAGGTAGATGCGGGTGTAGATCTCGACCACAGCGCTGCCGGTGGCGGGTAGCGGGTCCATCGGCCAGATTGGAACCTCGCCGTCGATGCGGTGCAGCAGCCGCATGCCTTCGCCCCGACAGGCCTGACAACCGACATCGCGCGCAGCGAAGGCTGGACGTTCGGCGTGCTCTGACGCAAATGCGTGCGCGCGCCGGATTAGCTCAGTTGGTAGAGCAGCGGTTTTGTAAACCGAAGG
>JBKJYX010000247.1:0-9685 GCA_046715575.1 Sphingomicrobium sp.
GCTGGATGGTCGAGAAGGAACCGCGCGAGCTCTGACCGACCGCGCAGCTTAATGGACAATATCACCCACTCGTTGGCCGGCTGGGCGCTGGGCCAGGCCGGTCTGAAGGCGACGACGCGCAAGGGGCTGGCGGCGCTGATCCTCGGCGCGAACATGCCCGACATCGACGTCTTTTTCGGCAACTCACCATGGGATCCGCTGGCGATCCACCGCGGCTTCACGCACGGTTTGGTCGGCGGCGTGTTGGTTATGCCTCCCATATTGGCGGGCCTGTTGTGGCTGTTGGACCGATGGCAGCTGGGCCGCGGAGTGACGTTCAAGAGCGGGCTGCCGATGCGCTTTAGCTGGCTGGTTGGTGTCGCCTACCTGGGAGCTCTGACCCACCCTTTACTCGACTTGCTCACGACCTATTCGGTCCAGTTGCTATCGCCATTTTCGCGGGCCTGGTATCATGCCGATGGGCTGTTCATTATCGATGTCTGGCTGTGGCTTCTGCTTGCCATCGCGATCGGGGTGTCGAAGCAGCGGGAGCAGAAGGGACGCGAGTGGCGGCGAGTGCCGCAGGCCGCGATTGGGATCATTCTTGCCTACATCGGATTGAATCTGTTGATTACCGATAGCGCCAAGGCAGCTGTCAACCGCTGGTCGGGTGATCGCCCCGCCGAAGCCGTGTTCGCTTCGCCGCCACCGTTGGCCTTCTGGCGGCGTGACCTCGTTTGGCGCGAGGGCGACTGTTATCGCCGCAGCCTGTTCGACCCGCTCGACGGCGGCTTCCAGGCCGTAGCCGGTTGTTCTCCGACCAATATGAACGATCCGATGGTGCGCGAGGCGATCCGGCGGGACCCGCGGCTCCAGAAGTTCCTCAAATGGGCGATCCTGCCGCAGGCCGACATCAGGCGCGGACGTTGTCTCGCGCGAGTGGCGATCGGCGACGCCCGCTATGGCGAAGGACGGCGATCGCGGCTGGCCCGTGAATCGGTGGTGCCGATCGGCGGCCCCGGCTGCTAGGCTGACACCATGGCGGGGCGCGGCGAACATCTGGTGAAGGCGGACCGCGGCTTCGCGGTCGGGGGCGGCATGGTCGCGCGCCTGATTGCGCCGGCGTTCGGGCGGGTGCTTGACCAGATTGACGCCGGGCTCCTGAAAGGCGGCATTGAAACGACGCTTCCGGACGGCGGTCAGCGCGATCTCGGATTTCGTTCGCCGGGGCCAAAAGCGACCGTTCAGTTCAACAGCTGGATGGCGCTGGTCCGGCTCGCGACGTCCGGGTCCGTCGGTTGGTACAAGGCCTGGACGCTCGGCGAATGGTCGAGCCCCGACCCGGTACCCATTTTCGAGTTGTTCTCGCTAAACGGCATTGCGCTTGGCGAGTCCGGGCGCGCCAAGGGGCCGTTTCGCTGGATCAATGCGCTCGCCCATCGCCTGCGCGACAATGCGCCCGGCAAGGCCAAGGCCAACGTCGCCGCCCATTATGACCTGGGCAATGATTTCTACGCCGCGTGGCTCGATCCGACGATGACTTATTCATCGGCCCGGTTCGCTTTCCCCGGCCAGCCATTGGAGGCGGCGCAGCGGCGGAAAATTTCGTTGCTGCTCGATCGGCTGAAGCTGCAACCGGGGCAGCGCCTGCTCGAGATCGGCTGCGGCTGGGGCAGCCTCGCGATCGAAGCGGCGAATCGCGGGGCCGTCGTCGTCGGGCTGACCCTGTCGGAGCAGCAGAAGGCCTGGGCGGACGCCAGGGTCGCCGAGGCGGGGCTGTCGGATCGGATCGAAATCCGGCTGCAGGATTACCGCGAAACCAAAGAGCAATTCGACGCGATTGCGTCGGTCGAAATGGTCGAGGGCGTGGGCCTGCGCTGGTGGGGTGCCTATCTCGATTCGATCGCTCGCAATTTGAGGCAGGGCGGCCGTGCGGCGCTGCAGTTCATCAGCATCGATCATCGGTTGTTCGAGCGCTATGCGATCAGCGCCGATTTCATCCAGACCTACATCTTCCCCGGCGGGATGCTGCTCAACGAGCCGCGGTTCGCCGTATTGGCGAGTGAGTGCGGCTTGACGTGGGGCGAGCGGGAGGGATTTGCCGAGGATTATGCCGCAACCTTGAGGGATTGGCGGGAACGCTTCGACGGCGCGGTGGCCCGTGGCGAGCTCGATGAATTCGACAAACGGTTCCACCAGCTCTGGCGCTATTATTTGATGTATTGCGAAGGCGGATTTCGTGGCCGCGCGATCGACGTCGCGCAGGTCACGATGGTCAAGGGCTAGGCTTCGATCCGCACCCGCTCGCCACTTGGCGCGCCGGACTGAAGGCGATCGAGAATCGCCGCTGCAACAGTTTCCGGCGGCTTGACGCTGTCCGGTTCCTCACCCGGGAAGGCGAGTTGGCGCATGCGCGTGCGGGTCGCGCCGGGGTCGACGATATGCACGCGGATGCGACCGCTATGCTGAGTCTCGTCGGCATAGGCGCCGAGCAAGGTTTCGAGCGCTGCCTTGGACGAGCCATAGGCCCCCCAGAAGGCGCGCGGCTCGCTCCCTACGGACGAGGTCAGCGCCATCACATCCGCCCGCTCCGACCGCCGCAGCAGGGGATCGAAGGCGGCGATGACGGCTTGGTTGGCGACCAGATTGAGGCCGAGGACTCGGCCAAATTCCTTGGCGTCGATATGCTCGACCGGGGTCAGCGAGCCGAGCATGGCGGCGTTGAGAATCAGGATGTCGAGCGCCTCCCAGCGCTCGGCCACCGCCGCGGCCAGCTTGCCGATCGAATCGCCGTCGGTCAGATCGAGCGGGGCGATGGTAGCGCTCCCGCCGGCGTCATGGATGCGGTCGTCGACTGATTCCAATGCGCTCGCGGTTCTTGCCACCAAGATCACATGAGCGCCGGCTGCCGCCAGCGCTTCGGCAGTCGCCGCGCCGATGCCGCGGCTCGCTCCGGTGACGAGCGCCAATTTGCCGACAAAAGGCTTGCCGGTGAGAGGCTTTCCTTTGGGCATGCGCCGAGCGGCTTAGCGGCTTGCGACCAGGGAAAGCGAGCCCGCGCGCTCTTTGTCGGTGAAGTCGGTCAGGCTGGTCGGATAGTCGCCGGTGAAACAGGCGTCGCAGCGCTGCGGTTGCTGGTCGTTCCGTTCCGAGCCCAGGGCCCGGTACAGTCCTTCGATCGAAATGAAGGCCAGGCTGTCGGCGTTGATGTAATCGCACATCGCCTCGACGCTCATCTGCGCGGCGAGCAGCTTGGCGCGCTCGGGCGTATCGACGCCGTAGAAGCAGCTGTGGCGAGTCGGCGGCGAGGCGATCCGCAAATGCACTTCGCGCGCGCCGGCGTCGCGCATCATCTGGACGATCTTCACGCTGGTCGTGCCGCGAACGATTGAATCGTCGATGAGCACGATGCGCTTGCCGTCGACCAGCGCCGAGTTGGCGTTGTGCTTGAGTTTGACGCCAAGGTTACGGACTTCCTGGCTCGGTTGAATGAAAGTTCGGCCCACGTAGTGCGAACGGATGATGCCGAGTTCGAACGGGATGCCCGATGCCTGGCTGAAGCCGATCGCGGCCGGAACCCCGCTGTCGGGGACGGGGACGACGTAATCCGCTTCGACGGGTGCCTCGCGGGAAAGTTCGGCGCCGATGTTCTTGCGTACTTCGTACACGGATTTCCCGTCCGCGACCGAGTCCGGCCGCGAGAAATAGACATGCTCGAAAACGCAGGGCCGCGGCTCCGCCTTGGCGAACGGCCGGAAGGAGCGGATGCCGGATCCATTGACCAGGACCAATTCGCCGGGCTCGACGTCTCGCAAGTAGGTGGCGCCAATAACGTCCAGCGCGACGGTTTCGGACGCGAAGATCGTCGCCTCGCCGAGCTTACCCATGACCAAGGGCCGAATTCCAAGTGGATCGCGGCAGGCGACCAGCCCGTTCTGGGTCAGCACGAGGAGCGAGTAAGCACCTTCCACTTGCTTCAGCGCATCCGTCAGGCGGTCGAGGTCATTGGTGAAATCCGAGGTCGCAACAAGATGGATGATCACCTCGGTGTCGCTGGTCGACTGGAAAATCGAGCCTCGGCGGTTGAGCGTCCGCCGCAGCTTCATGGCATTGGACAGATTACCGTTCTGAGCGACCGCGAAGCCGCCTTCGGCGAGGTCCGCGAACAGGGGCTGCACGTTGCGCATCGCGGTTTCGCCGGTCGTCGAATAGCGCACGTGACCAATCGCGGTCCGTCCGGCCAAGCCGCGCATCACCTCGTCGCGATCGAAATTGCCGGCAATGTGGCCCATCGCCCGGTGCGAATGGAAATGGGCGCCATCGAGGCTGGTAATGCCAGCCCCTTCCTGGCCGCGGTGCTGAAGCGCGTGCAAGCCTAAGGCGACGAAGCTCGCGGCGCGGTCGGCACCCCAAATCCCAAAGATGCCGCACTCCTCGCGGAGCTTGTCGTCATCAAACGGATTGGTCGTCAGCATGTCCCGCCTTCGCTCACTTGAAGCCCGATTGCCCGTATAGGGGTGGCCGCGCGCTTTGTCGCCTTCTGCCTGAACGAAGATTGAAACGCTGAGTGCTTGACGTTTACGGAAACGTAAATCATACGGCGGGGATGGATTCGCCCAGCGGCAGATACGACAGCGGCGTCTCCGGTACCGTTGCGCACGGCACCGCGAGATACGCGATTGGCGAGCTGTGCGAGGCGTTCGGCGTCACTGCCCGGGCGCTGCGATTCTACGAGGACGAGCAACTCATCGCGCCCGAGCGGCGCGGGACCTCGCGTTTCTATTCGGACCGGGACCGCGCGCGGTTAAGCTGGATCCTGCGCGGCAAGCGCGTCGGGTTCAGCCTCAACGAAATCCGCGAAATGCTGGACCTCTATGATGTCGGGGATCACCGCCAGACCCAGCGGCGGGTGACGATCGAGCGCTGCCAGCAAAAGATCGCGACGCTCCGCCGTCAAAAGAATGATATCGACGCGACAATCACCGAACTCGAGGATTTTCTCAAAACGCTTGGCACCCCTGCCGGGAGCACGAGCATCGAAGACAAGGGGAGCAATGTCTGATGGCCGTTTATTCAGCGCCGGTGCGTGAAACCCGCTTCATTCTCGACCAGGTGCTGCAGGTCGGCAATTATTCCAACCTCGAGGGCTTCGCCAATGCGACCCCTGACCTGATCGAGGCGATTCTCGACGAGGGCGGGAAATTCGCATCCGAAGTGCTGGCGCCACTCAACAAGGTCGGCGACGAACAGGGCTGCAAGCGCAACGACGACGGCTCGGTGACCATCCCCGACGGGTTCAAGGATGCTTACAAGCAATGGTGCGACGGCGGCTGGCCGACCTTGTCCGCGCCGGAGGAATTTGGCGGGCAGGGCCTGCCGCAAGTGCTTTCGACCGCGCTCAGCGAATATGTGCTGTCCGCCAACCAGGCGTTCGAGATGTTCCAGGGCTTGACCTCGGGAGCCATCGCGTCCCTGGTGATCAAGGGCAGCGACGAGCAGAAGGCAAAATACTTGCCGAATATGGTGTCGGGCCGCTGGACCGGGACGATGAACCTGACCGAGCCGCATTGCGGCACCGATCTCGGGCTGTTGAAGACCCGCGCCGACCCCAATCCCGACGGCAGCTACTCGATCACCGGCACCAAGATCTTCATTTCGTCGGGCGAGCACGACATCAGCGAGAACATTATCCACCTGGTCCTGGCGAAGATCGCGGGAGCGCCGGACACCGTCAAAGGCATTTCGCTGTTCGTGGTGCCCAAGTTCCTGGTCAACGACGACGGATCGGTTGGCGAGCGCAATCCCGTCAGCTGCGGCGCGATCGAGAAGAAGATGGGCATCCATGGCAACCCGACCTGCGTGTTGAACTATGATGGCGCCAAGGGGTGGCTGGTCGGCGAGCCGGAAAAAGGCCTCGCGGCGATGTTCATCATGATGAACGCCGCGCGTTTGGGCGTCGGCCTGCAAGGCCTCGCCCAGGCGGAGGTCGCCTACCAAAATGCCTTGGCCTACGCTCGCGAGCGGCGGCAGGGCCGGGCCCTGGTCGCCGATCAGCGCGACCCGGATGCCAAAGCCGATCCGATCATCGTCCATCCCGACGTTCGGCGAATGCTGATGGAGATGAAGTCGTTCCTCGAGGGTGCTCGGGCGCTGGTGCTGTGGGGAGCGCTCCAGGTCGACCTCTCGCGCCGTGCGTCAAGCGAGGAAGAGCGGCAGGAGGCCGACGATCTGGTTTCTCTGCTGACCCCGGTGATCAAGGGTTATTTGACCGACAAGGGCTTCGACAGCGCGGTCCTCGCCCAGCAGGTGTTCGGCGGCCATGGTTACATCCGCGAACATGGCGTCGAGCAATTTGTCCGCGATGCGCGCATCGCCCAGATTTACGAGGGCACCAATGGCGTGCAAGCGCTCGACCTGGTCGGCCACAAGCTTGGCAAGGATGGGGGCCGGGCGATCCAGCGCTTGTTCGCGCTCTTGTCACAAGAGGTCGCAGACGCGTCGTCCGACGTTGCGTTGAAGCCGTTCCTGGACGAATTCACTCGGGCGATCGGCGACCTTCAGGCTTCGACCAAATGGCTGATGGACAACGGCCTTGCCAATCCCAACCAGGCCGGCGCCGCCGCCTATCCGTACATGACGATGATGGGCATCGTCGCCGTCGGGCTGATGTGGCTGCGCATGGCCCGCGCTGCTACCACGGCGCTGGCGTCCGACGCCCCGGACCGCGCCTTTTACGAAACGAAGCTGGCGACCGCCCAATTCTTCGCGGACCGGGTAATGCCGGAAACGGGCTCGCTTCGGCGCAAGCTCGAAGCCGGCGCGGACAGCGTGATGGCGATCCCGGCGGAGGCTTTCTAGGACGCGGCCTTCTGGTCGATGTACCACGGGCGCATCATGGTGACCTGGTTCCGGCGGTCCTTCTTGGGGGCCAGGTGGGCAAGGTCAAACGCGTCGGCGAACTGAATTCCAAATTTCCCAGCCTGGGCCCAGCGGACCGACCCTAGGACGGGCCCGACGCCGACGATGTCGATAGTGATCGTCGTGCCTGGAGCGACCGAATGGACGCATTCCACCAGCGCGCCCATGGCGGAAATATTGCGCAGGCGGATTTCCGTCACTTCGCCGTCGATCTCGGCGATAGCGCGGCGCATCAGCCGTTGCCGCGGCTCGCGGATGCACTGGTAGCCGTCGGCCTCGACGGTAACCCCGTTGGCAAGCTTGCGCGCTTCCTCGGCCGGGAACGGGCGGCCAAAGATGTAGCCTTGAACCTGGCTGACTCCGAGCTCCCGGATGAGATGCAGATCGTCGTGCGTCTCGACACCCTCGGCGGTCGTGTCCATGCCCAGCGTTTCGGCGAGCGTGACGATGGCGCGGATGATGGCGCTGTTGCGGTTGGTGGTCGATGCAGCGCCGCGCACGAAGCTCTGGTCGATCTTGATCTTGTCGAACGGCGCCTTTTTCAAATAGCCCAGCGAGCTGTAGCCGGTGCCGAAGTCGTCCAACGCCAGCCGAACGCCCAAGCCCTTCAATTTGGCGAACATGTCGTCGGTGCTGTCGCCATCCGCCAAGAAGACGCCTTCGGTGATTTCAAGCTCCAGGCGGGCCGAGCGAACCCCCGTCTGCTTTAGCAACTGTGCAATCATGTCCACGGTCGCAGGGTCGTTGAACTGGATCGGCGACAGGTTGACCGCGACCCGTAGCTGGTCGGGCCAGTGCGCCGCTTCCTCGAGCGCGGTTTGAAGCACCCACTGGCCAATCTTGGAGATCAGGCCGGATTCTTCGGCGAGCGGGATGAATTTGTCGGGCGAAATCGCGCCGCGCGTCGGATGGTTCCACCGAACGAGCGCCTCGAATCCGCAAATTTCCTCCGCGGCGGTGCGGACGATTGGCTGGTACGCCACCCATAGCTGGTCGCGCTCGATCGCCTGGCGAAGCTCGTCCTCCAGTAGCTGGCGGTCGGTAAGGTCGCTGTGCATTGCCGGCTCGTAGAAGCAATGCTTGCCGCGGCCCGCCGCCTTGGCCGCATAAAGCGCGAGATCGGCGTTGCGGATCAGGCTGTCGGCGCACGCCCGGCCCGGATCGCCGATCGCGATTCCGACCGAGGCGCCGATCTGAACTCGGTGCCCTTCGATCGTGTAGGGCCGGGAAACCTGCTCGATCAGGGTCCGTGCGAGAGGCTCGAGAAAGCCGATGTCGACCGTTCCCGGAAGCACCGCCTTGAATTCGTCGCCGCCGAGGCGGCCGACCTGGCCATGATCGCCCATCACCAGCTTGAGCCGCTCGGCGACCTGACGAAGCAGGGCATCGCCGACCGGGTGACCGAGGGTGTCGTTGACGTTCTTGAAGCGGTCGAGGTCGATCAGGAACAGCGCGCAGCCCTTCTGTCGCCGGGAAGCATTGCGCAAAGCCTCGTCGAGCGTCTGGCGCATCAGCGCGCGGTTTGGGAGCCCGGTGAGCGAATCGAACCGTGCCAGCCGCGAAATCTCCTGCTCGGAACGGCGCTGCTCGGTGAGGTCGGTACCGATGCCCCGGAAGCCCAGGAAGCGGCCGCGCTCGTCGAAGATCGGGTTGCCGGAAAGGGACCAGTGGACATCCTGGTCGCTGGCCGGCCGGACGACGACATCGGCGAACGGGAATCGCGCGGATAGGTGGAAGCCCAGCGTCTTGCGCTCCTCGTGAATCGCACCGACCGGGCTGGTGTCGACCGAGAGCAGATCGGGAAACTGCCGACCGAGCAGCTCCTGAGGCTCGCATTGGAAATCGTCGGCGAGCTGCTGTGAAACGTAGGAGAGCGTGCCCTCGGAGTTGGTCTCCCAAAACCATCCGCGGCCGCTGTTCTCGAATTCGGCAACGAAGGTCAGCGCCTTATGAGCTTCGGCGTCGAGGTCGAGCCGCTTGCGGCCGGCGGCAATGACCGTGCGAGCTCCCGCTACGCTGTATGAGGCGATGATCAGCGATAGCAGTGCAGCGCCAGCGCCGACCAGGGCCGATTCGGTGAACAGCAAGGCGCCCAGCGTCATTACAATCAGGTTTGAGACCGCCAGTGGCGGGGAATTCACTGCCACCATCGCGGCCATCGTCACGCCGCCGCCCATTACCAGGATCGCCATTGCCTCGCCGTGCGCTTCGCCGGTGATCGCCAGGCCAACCATCATCCACAAAATGCCAGCAGCGCCAAGATAGCCGGCAAGCGCGCGAATGACCGTGTGCGGCGCGAGGCCCAGGCGATTGCGGCAGTGAAGCGCGACGATGGCGAAGACATCGAGTGCCAAGAGCAAGGCCATCGGGATGACCGGGCTGGCCAAGGAAAGGACCGCGGATCGCTCGGGGTAGAGCAAGAACAAGGTGACCGCGGCCAGCAAATGGGTGATGCCCAGCATGAGCGCGGAATGATCGAGCGGGGCGACTCGCCACGCGGAGAGCGAGTGATCGTCAGGAGCGTCCGGAGCGAGAATGTCGAACCACAGTGCCTCGCGGACGGAAATGCGCGCGCGCGCCTCTCTGCCAACGTCCACGGCTCCTGCAAAACGCGTCCTGCGCATTCGAGTCCACTTTCGGCGGCGTCGGGAAATTGCCGCTAGAATGGATGTTTACGCGCTCGCGCGTTAACGGCGCGGCTAAGGAAGGCGGTTAGCAGGCGGTTAGCTATTCCTCTTCAGGAAGGAAGTCCGGAACCGACAAATAGCGCTCGCCGGTGTCGTAATTG
>JBKJYX010000248.1:0-10161 GCA_046715575.1 Sphingomicrobium sp.
CTCAACACCTGGGGCGGCAGCGTGCCGCTGGCGGTCGCCAGCTACAACGCCGGCCCGGGCAACGTGCGCAAGTGGGTCAACGCTTATGGCGACCCGCGCTCGCGCAATGTCGACGTGATCGGCTGGATCGAGGCGATCCCGTTCGCCGAGACCAAGGGCTACGTCCAGCGCGTGATCGAGAACAGCGTCGTCTATGATTCGATGCAGCCGTCGCAAGCTCCGCGATCGGCGCTCCACGTGTCGCGCTATTTGGGAAAGAACCGCCCGGGCTGATATTCCGCCCAAATGGCCAACGCTCCCCGTTTTATCACCGCCGAAGGATTCGCACGCATTCGCGCCGAATATGACGAGCTGTTCGGCGTCGAGCGGCCGAAGGTCGTCGAGGTGGTGTCATGGGCGGCTTCGCTTGGCGATCGGTCCGAAAATGCCGACTATCTCTATGGCAAAAAGCGCCTGCGCGAGATCGACCGCCGCCTCGCCCACCTCGCGAAGGTCATGAAAGCCGCCAAGATCGTCGATCCTTCAACTCAACCTCCGGATGAGGTGAGGTTCGGAGCGACGATCGAGCTGGCCGACGAAAACGACTCGCGCCGCACCGTCACCATCGTCGGCGACGACGAGGCCGATGCGACTGCGGGACGGATTAGCTGGAGCTCACCGCTGGCCCAGGCGCTTATCGGGGCGAAGGTCGGCGACGAGCGGATCGTATTGCTGCCCGCGGGCGAAAAGAGCTACGAGGTGATCGCGATTTCATACCCGTCATAGTGCTCCTGCGAAGGCAGCAGCCCAGTACTGGACTCCTGCCTTCGCAGGGGAACGGTTCAGTTGTCTTCGACAATCCTAATGTGAAGCTCCTTGAGCTGCTTATCCATCACCAGCGCCGGCGCATTCATCATTAGGTCTTCGGCCTTCTGGTTCATCGGAAACAGCACCACCTCGCGGATGTTGGGCTCGCCGGCGAGGAGCATGACGATGCGGTCGATCCCCGGCGCCGAGCCGCCGTGCGGCGGAGCGCCATATTTGAACGCGCCGATCATGCCGGGAAAGCCGGTGTCAACCTCTTCGCGAGTATAGCCGGCGATCTCGAACGCCTTGTACATGATGTCCGGGCGGTGGTTGCGGATCGCGCCCGAGCTCAATTCGACGCCGTTGCAGACGATGTCATACTGCCACGCGAGGATGTCGAGCGGGTCCTTGCTCTCGAGTGCCTTGAGCTCGCCCTGCGGCATCGAGAACGGGTTGTGGCTGAAGTCGATCTTCTTCTGGTCGTCATTATATTCGAACATCGGATAATCGACGATCCAGCAGAAGCGGAAGGTGTCCTGCTCGATCAGGTCGAGCTGCTCGGCGACGCGGGTGCGTGCGAGTCCGGCGAGCCTGGCCGCCTCGGCTTCCTTGCCGGCGGCGAAGAAGATGCCGTCGTCGGGACCAAGGCCCATCGCCTCGGCCAGCGCGTCCATCCCCACGGTGCCGTGGTTCTTGGCGATCGGGCCGCCCCATTCACCGCTTTTGCGCGTCGCATAGCCGAGTCCGGCAAAGCCTTCGCCCCGCGCCCACTCGTTCATGTCATCGAAGAATTTGCGGCTTTTTTCGGCGGTGCCGCCCGCGGCGACCGCCCGCACCACCCCGCCGTCGTCAACGATCTTGGCGAACAGCCCGAAGCCCGAACCACGGAAGCGCTCGCCGACGTCGTGGACCAGCAGCGGATTGCGAAGGTCGGGCTTGTCGGTGCCATAATTGAGCAGTGATTCCTTGTACGGAATGCGGGGAAACTCGCCCGCCGGAGTCACGCTCTTGCCGTCGGCGAACTCCTCGAACACCCCGGACATCACCGGCTCGATTGCCGCGAACACATCGTCCTGGGTGACGAAGCTCATCTCGAAATCGAGCTGGTAGAATTCGCCTGGGCTGCGGTCAGCGCGGGCGTCCTCGTCGCGAAAGCAGGGCGCGATCTGAAAATAGCGGTCGAAGCCGGCGACCATGATCAATTGCTTGAACATCTGCGGCGCCTGCGGGAGCGCGTAGAATTTGCCCGGGTGAATCCGGCTTGGGACGAGATAGTCGCGAGCGCCTTCCGGGCTCGACGCGGTCAGGATCGGCGTCTGGAACTCGGTGAAGCCCTGGTCGATCATCCGCCGCCGGATCGACGAGATGACGTTCGAGCGCAGCATGATGTTGCGGTGCATCTGCTCGCGGCGGAGGTCGAGGTAGCGATATCTGAGCCGGATATCCTCGGGATAATCGGCCTCGCCGGCGACCGGCATCGGCAGTTCGGCGGCGGAGGATTGGACGGCGACCTCGCTGGCGATGACTTCAATGTCGCCGGTGGCCAACTTGGCGTTCACGGCCCCGCCTTCGCGCGCAACCACGTCGCCGGTCACTGTGACGACCGACTCGACCCGCAGCGAGTCGAGAACGCGCAATGCCTCGCTACCGGCGCGGGCAACGATTTGGGTCAGGCCGTAATGGTCGCGTAAGTCGACGAACAGCACGCCGCCATGATCGCGCTTGCGATGGATCCAGCCCGACAGGCGCACGGTCGAGCCGACATCGGCGGCGCGCAGCTCGGCGCAACTATGGGTACGGTAGGCATGCATTCGATTGCTGCTCGCTTGCGTCTTGGTTAGGGCTGGAAACGGAGCGCCGCGCTTCGCCCTTCACTCGCCGCTTTGTCAACCCGCGGGCGGCCCGCTATTGCCCGCGAGACTCATGCGAATTCACCCTCTCATCACCAAGACCGACGAACTCTCCCAACTCGTAGGCCGGCTCTCGAAGCAACCGTTCATCGCCGTGGACACCGAGTTCATGCGCGAAAATACCTATTGGCCGGAGCTGTGCCTGCTTCAGGTCGCCAGCACTGAGGAAGCGGCGGCCATCGACCCTCAGGTCGACCTCGACCTGTCGCCGATCCTCGACCTGATGGTCGAGAACCGCGATGTGCTCAAAGTCTTCCATGCCGGCGGCCAGGATCTGGAGATCATCCACAATCTGACCGGCAAGGTCCCGACGCCGCTGTTCGACACCCAGATCGCGGCGATGGCGCTCGGCCACGGCGAGCAGATCGGCTATTCGAACCTGATCGAATCGCTGCTCGGCCACAGCCTCGACAAGGGCGCCCGCTTCACCGACTGGAGCCGGCGGCCGCTCGACAAGCGCCAGATCGATTATGCGATCGCCGACGTCACCCATCTGGCGACGATTTTTCCGCGGATGGTCGAAAAGCTGCGCCGGAACGGACGCGGCGCGTGGCTTGACGAGGAAATGGAGCGGCTCGCCGACCCGTCGAGCTTCGCGTTCGAAGCCGAGGACGCGTGGAAGCGGTTGAAATTGCCGAGCCGCAACCCGGCGGTGCTCGGCCGGCTGAAGGCGCTGGCGGCATGGCGTGAGAACGAGGCGCGCTCGAAGAATTTGCCGCGCGGCCGGATCGTCAAGGTCGACACGATGGGCGAACTCGCCATCCACCCGCCCAAGAACCAGGAAGAGCTCGGGCGGGTGCGCGGCCTGTCCTCGGGCTGGCGGAACAATGACATCGGCGGCCGGCTGATGAGCGCGCTGGCATCGGCCAAGCCATTGGAACCGCATGAAATGCCAGACCGCGAGCCGCGCCGCCCGGGGCTGACCAAGGAGGGAGCCTTGGTCAGCGACCTCCTCAAGCTGCTGCTCAAAATCCGCGCCAAGGAGGCCGGAGTAGCGGCCAAGCTGATCGCCCGCACCGACGACCTCGAGGCTCTGGCGGCGGGGGTTCGCAAGGATTTGAAGATCCTGTCCGGCTGGCGGTTCGAGGAATTCGGGCGCGACGCCGTCGACCTGGTCGAGGGGCGCATCGGTTTCGCGATCGAGAACGGCAAATTGAAATTGAGTCGAGTAGTCGTGGAGGAGACGGTCGATGCATAGATTGATGCTGTTGAGCCTGATGCCGCTAACCGGGTGCGCCCCGGGACCATCGGAACGCATCACGATTGACCAGGTCGGAGCGGTGTGCGACGATCGGGCGCTTGGTCAGTTCATTGGCCAGGCGCCAACCAAGGAAACCGCCCTCAAGCTCATGGGCTTTTCGCGCGCCCGCGTGCTGCGCTGGGTGCCTCATGGCGGCGCGGTGACGATGGACTTCAGTCCCCAGCGCCTGACCGTCCAGCTCGACCGGCAGGGCCGAATCGCATCGACCAGATGCGGCTAGCTTAAGTCCCGCCCAATCAGGTTTGCGTCGGCAAGCGCGCGCCGGATAGTCGGCAGCGTCAGCCGCGCCCGCTCGGCGATGGCGAAGCGGTCGACGATCTCCACCGCCCGCTCGGCCGCCCAATAATCACGCTCGAGCCGCTCGACCATGAAGCGCAGGGCCTCGCCCGGGACGTGAAGCCCGCGATCGGCGAACAGAAGCTCGATCAGGCCCGCAAACAGCACATCGTCGGGAAGCCCGATGCGGGTGACCGGAGTGACCGCGATCCGGGTGCGCAAATCGGGCAAGTGCGGTTTCCATTGCGGCGGAATGACGTCGGTGATCATGACCAGCGGGCGGCCGCTATCCTGGGCGTCGTTCCACGCGTGGAACAGCTCCTGCTCGTCGCCGCGCTCGGCACCGTCGAACAGCCGGCCCTGGACCCGCTCGACGAAACTGCGCGCGAGCAACGTCCGGCCCGATCGGCGGGGCCCGGTCAGGATCGTCGCCTTGACCGGCCACATGCTCCACTGGCGGAAATGGTCGAACGCGTCGCGGTTGGCGTCGGACAGGATCAGCCGGGCATCACCCGCGCTCTGGGGCCAGTCGAGCGGCAGCGCGATCTGGTCCGGGCCGCTCTTCATTGGCTGTCGGTGACCGGCGGCGCTGGAGCGGGTGCCGGCGGCGGCGGCCGCGGAATGGGCGGCGGCGGCCCCGCCCCGCCCGACATGCGGACCACCGTGCCACTGGAATCCGCCGACCAGCCGCGCGCGATCAGCGCTGCCGCGAGCTGCGGGCCGGTTCCACGGAATGCGACGAGTACGTAACTGGTGCCGCTCGGGTTGATGCTCTGCGGGATCACCTGGCTCATGCCAGGCAGCGTGCGCAAATGCGCCATCGCGAAATTGTAGGTGTTGACGTGGGTGGCCGCGATCTGGACCTGGAAGGCATTCCCCATCTGCTGTGACGCTGGCGGGGCTTCAACCACTTCTTCCGGCAACGGCGGCGGCGCCGGCAGGTCGAGCGTCGAGTCGCGCTGGAGCCGCCCCGCCGCCAGCGCCGCCGCGTACAGTTCGTCCATCCGGCGAACGCCCTCGTTCATCATCGCCGGGATGGCGTCGCTGTTGGCCGCCGTCAGGCTGAAGCCGCCGACGATCTCATTGTCCGGTCCGTGGCGCGCGATGAAGCGAGCCCGCGCCGGTCCGCCGGGATAGAGCCGCTGGAGCTGGACCTCGGCGACGAGGATGTCGGCGGCGCCGTAAAGATCGACCATGTTGCGCCACCAACCGCGGCCCGGACGGTCGGTTTGGGCGGCGTTGACCAGGAGTGGGTCGACCCCCATGCCGCTGACTCGGACATAGTCGATCGGGCTCTGCGAGGTTCGGAAATAAGCCCAGGCGCGCTGCCAGGCGTTCTTGAGTTCGACGCCGGTTGCCGTGCCGCCGCTGACCGTGACCGGGATCAGCAGCATCGGCGCCGAACGCCGCATCTCGCCGCCGACCCCGAGCAATTCGCCAGCCCGAGCGCGGTCGAACAGGATTCCAAGATCGGCGATATAGCGGTTGGGGCCGATCTGCTCGCGCTCGACGATGATCGAGCTGACCAGCCCGTCCAGCGAGGAGTCCGGCAAGTTGGGTGCTTCGCTGGCCGGGCGGCCGTGGGTCTTCGCCCACAACGAGCGGAAGCCCTCACGCTGGGCGACCCGCCAGCCCGCGTAGCGCGCGCTCGACGCGTCCTTGCCGGCGACATCGACGTGGATACCGCTGATCTCGAGCGTCCCCGAGCTGTCGAGAGGCAAGATGCCGCGATCACCGCTTTCGAGCTGCGCGTAGAGTGCGCCCGATAGTGCGATGGCGGCAAGAAACAGCAGGAGTGCGGGGAGGAATGTCCGGCGGCGCATTGGGGCGGCCTTTTGGCGACAACGGCGTGGAAATCCAAGCGGCTTATCTCTAGGGGCCTCAGCCGTGACCCAAAAGCCGCTTAACTATGCCGACGCCGGCGTGTCGATCGCCGCCGGCAATGCCCTGGTGAAGGCCATCGGCCCGCTGGCCAAATCGACCGCGCGGCCCGGCGCTGACGCGGAAATTGGCGGATTCGGCGGCATTTTCGATTTGAAGGCGGCGGGATATCAGGATCCGCTGCTGGTGGCCGCCAACGATGGCGTTGGAACCAAATTGAAGCTGGCGATCGAGCTCGGGCGCCACGAGGGTGTCGGCATCGATCTCGTCGCGATGTGCGCCAACGACCTGATCGTGCAGGGCGCCGAGCCCTTATTCTTCCTCGATTATTACGCAACCGGAAGCCTCGACAATGAGGTGGCGGCCGCCGTTGTCGGGTCGATTGCCGAGGGTTGCCGCCAAGCCGGCTGCGCGCTCATTGGCGGGGAGACCGCGGAGATGCCCGGCATGTACGCCGCCGGCGACTATGATCTCGCCGGTTTCTGCGTCGGCGCGGTAGAGCGCTCGGACGTGCTGACCGGCAGGCGCATCGAGCCCGGCGACGTCATCCTCGGCCTCGCGAGCTCGGGCGTGCACAGCAACGGCTTCTCGCTGGTGCGCCGGATCATTGCCGAGCGCGGTTGGGACATTTTTGCCGACGGGCTTGGCGAACAACTTCTGACACCAACGCGGATTTATGTGCGATCGCTGCTGCCGCTGATGAGCCGCATCCATGGTTTGGCGCACATCACCGGCGGCGGACTTCTCGAGAATATTACGCGAGTTCTGCCGGACAATTGCCACGCGATCATAGATACTGATCGATGGGAACTGCCGAGCATTTTCAGGATGCTTCAGGAAGGCGGCAGCTTAATCCCTGCCGAAATGGCCCGCACCTTCAACTGCGGCATCGGCATGGTCGTCATTGTTGATGAAAGCCGGGCCGACGAGGTCGCGCAGGCGCTCGAAAGCGCCGGCGAAATCGTCCATCGCATCGGCCGCATTGAAGCAGGCGAACGCGGCTGCACGGTTCGCGGCCAGGCCGGCGCGTGGGATTCGCCCGAGGATTGGTCCGCGACCCACCATGGTTGAGCGTAGCCGCGTTGCAATTCTGATTTCCGGGCGCGGCTCCAACATGGCCGCCCTCATCTATGCCGCCCGAGCCGAAGACTGCCCCTATGAGGTGTCGCTAGTCACCGGCGACAACCCCGCTGCGCCGGGCCTTGACCTGGCGGAGGCCGAAGGCGTGAAGGTCGCCCGGCTGCCGGCCCCGACGGCCAAGGACAAGAGCCAATTCTTCGCCGCGCTCCAGTCGCTGCTGGAGGAATCCGACGTCGACCTCGTCGCGCTGGCCGGCTTTATGCGCATCATCCCGTCGGAATTCCTGGCTCGCTGGAAAGGCAGGATCGTGAATATCCATCCTTCGCTGCTTCCCAGTCACAAAGGCCTTCGAACCCACGAAGCGGTGCTTGCTGCGGGAGAAAAGGTCACCGGAGCATCGGTGCATCTGGTGACCCCGGACGTGGATTCGGGGGACGTGCTGGGCCAGGTTGAGGTCGCGGTCCTGCCCGGCGACGATCCGGCAGCATTGGCGACACGGGTGCTGATCGCCGAACATCAGCTCTATCCGCGCATCCTTAGCCAATATCTCGGGCGCGCGGGCGATTTCGACTGGATCACCGCGCGCGTCGGCGACCTCGCCCTTGCCCTTCCCGAATCACTGTTCAAAACCAGTCACGGCTCGCCCGGGTGGCGCGTCGGGAGCGAAAGCAGCGGCAAATTCTTCGCGATCATGTGGAATCGCCACCACGGCGAGAGTTCGGTTGGTGTCCTGGTAAAATGCAGCGGTCAGGAAGAAATGGCCCAGCTGATCGAAGCCGAACCGGGCCTCTATTTCCGCCCGGCCTATTACGGTCCCTCGGACTGGATCGGGATCCGGCTCGACCGGCCGCGGGTGGACTGGGACCATGTCGCAAGCTGGCTGCAGCGCAGCTGGGTAGCGGTGGCGCCACCGCGCCTGACAAAGCTGATGCGCGCCGCGGAGCAATTCTAGTGCCAGGCCTTTGGGAGCTTGCGGCGCCGCGCCGGTTGCTCGAAGCAGGCGGGCGATGAACGATTCTCAATCCCGCCGCCGCTGGGTCACGTTGGGCGAGATCATTGGCGTCGCGGCGCTGATCATCTCCGCGCTGGGCCTGTGGATCACGTGGCGCGCCACCCGGGACGATCAGCCGACGCGGGTCGTCGAGCAGAAGCAGGCGATCCCGCTATCTCTGCGCGGCACCGCCGAGCGCGATGGACGCGAGCTGGTCCTCGCCCCCGTCGAGGCGGGCCACGCGCTGGAATCGCTTGTCCTCACCATTTCAGGCTCGCCGCCGATCGAAGTCGGCAGTGACGGCCGGTTGGGCGCCAGCGATGTCCAGGCAGCCCTCAAAGACCGCGACCGGGACCGCAAGGGCAGTGGCAAGCTGCCGGTGCGGATCACTGCCCGCTACGTCGAGATGGGTGCCGACCGCCGTGGCGGCGGGACTTATGTACTGCGCTACCGCTGGGAAGGCGGCGGCCTGTTCGGCGGCCGCTCGCTCAGGCTGGTCGGATTGAGCCGCTAACCGACGATCTCTTCGGGCGTGAAGAAAAAGTCGATCTCGATCGCCGCATTTTCGGGACTGTCGGAGCCGTGAACCGAATTGGCCTCGATCGATTCGGCGTAGGTCTTGCGGATGGTGCCCTCGTCGGCCTGGGCCGGGTTGGTCGCGCCCATCACCTCGCGGTTGCGCATCACGGCGTTGTCGCCTTCGAGGACCTGCACCAACACCGGGCCCGACGTCATGAAGGTGCACAGGTCGTTGAAGAACGGCCGCTCGCGATGGACGGCGTAAAAGCCTTCGGCCTGGTCGCGGGTCATGCGAATGCGCCGGGAAGCAATCACCCGCAGGCCGGACTCCTCCAGCATTTTGGTGATCGCGCCGGTCAGGTTGCGGCGGGTGGCGTCGGGCTTGATGATCGAAAAGGT
This sequence comes from Sphingomicrobium sp., assembly GCA_046715575.1. Lineage (GTDB taxonomy): Bacteria > Pseudomonadota > Alphaproteobacteria > Sphingomonadales > Sphingomonadaceae > Sphingomicrobium. The sequence goes on from JBKJYX010000248.1 coordinate 9,104, forward strand.
GCGTTCGGTCGTCATGGCCGAGCGTCTCCTGGTTTGAAGAGTTGGAATGTTCGGCAGCGCCTAGCCGCGCGAACCAATGGCGGCAAGCGTTACGCCTTCTCCTGCCAGCGGCCATGTTCGTCCTGGGCCCAGAAATGCCGATCGACCCCGTCCCGGCCCGACAGAAGCTTCCACGCCATCCGCGCGCCTTCCAAGGCGTCAGCGTCGAACAGATAGAAGGCCCGGTCGTAGCTCAGTGCCGCCTCGCGCCACTCGCCGTCAGCGATCAGCATGTTGCGAGCCAAATTGGGCGCGTCAGGGCTGGTCGACAGCAAAATTGGCTGACGCGCGTCGTCGGCGCCGCCGGCAATCCCGTGCGGCAGGAAGCTGGTGGCGCCCTGATCCCACAGCATGCGATCGAGCCGCGCCAGCAAGGTCTCGTCCCCGGCCACGACCAGCAGGCGCGCGTCCTGGGCCAGCAGTTTCTCCGCGAGGCTGGCGACGACCTGCTCCAGAGGCGTCTGGCCGAGCTGGTAGAAATCCACCTGCATCGATCAGGACGGCATCCGGCGGCTAACCCTCGACAGTGTCGGCGACGAGCTGGTCGAGCAGCCGTACGCCGAAACCGGTCGCACCCTTATCGTAGGTGGTGCCGGCCTTGTCCGACCAGGCCATGCCGGCAATGTCGAGATGCGCCCAGCGGACGCCGTCGTCGACAAAGCGCTTGATGAATTCCGCCGCCGTGATCGAGCCGCCCTCGCGCGGGCCGACATTCTTCATATCGGCGATCGGCGAATCGATCAGCCGGTCGAAGGTCTCGGCCAGCGGCATGCGCCACAATTTGTCGCCGGACGCTTCGGCGGCACTGAGCAGTTGGGCTGCTAGCTCGTCATCGGGCGTGAACAGGCCGCCGATCTCATGGCCGAGCGCAACGAGAATCGCGCCGGTCAAGGTGGCAAGGTCGATCATCACCTTGGGCTTGGCGATTTTCTGGGTCCAGGTCATGACGTCGCACAAGACCAGCCGCCCTTCGGCGTCGGTGTTGATCACCTCGACCGTCTGGCCGGACATGGTGGTGA
>JBKJYX010000249.1:0-12337 GCA_046715575.1 Sphingomicrobium sp.
GCCGAAACCGCCAGGGCCGCACCGGCGACCAGGATAAGAGCACGCATTCAAAACTCCCTAGATTATCCGATCTGGAGCGGTGTTTTCCCCGCTTCCCAAATCGCGTGCACAATAGGCTGAAGCGACGACCGCCTTCAAGACACTTTGTCGGAACCGCTCAAAGCATTGATAAATTTGGTGAAATTGGTTTTCAGTGCATCGTCTACAAGCGGCATCGGCGTTTCTGTCCCAAGCGCCGAAAGGCTGGTGACGCCAAATTCGGCGATACCGCATGGGACGATGCCGCCGTAATGCGACAGGTCCGGGGCGACGTTGATCGAAAAGCCGTGGAGCGTCACCCAGCGCTTCACCCGCAGGCCGAGCGCCGCGATCTTGGCTTCGGCGGGACCTTGCCCGACCCAAATCCCGATTCGGCCGGGGGCGCGATGGGCGGCGACCCCAAGTTCGGCCAGCGTGGCGATGATCCAGCCTTCCAATGCATGGACCAGACGGCGGACGTCGCGGCCGTGGTGGTCGAGATCGAGCATCAGGTAACCGATTCGCTGGCCCGGCCCGTGATAGGTGTAGCGGCCGCCGCGGCCGGCCTCGTGGACGGGGAGGCCCAATGGATTGATGAGCTCGACCGGATCGGCGCTGGTGCCGGCGGTGAACAAAGGCGGGTGCTCGAGCAGCCAGACGCACTCGCGCGCGGTGCCGGCGCGGATCGCCGCCGCTCGCTCCGCCATGAACGCCAGCGCCTCATCATAAGGCACCAGGCCGTCGCTAATCCGCCATTCGATGTCGCCGATATCTTCCATTGGCTGCAAGCAGATGGCGGCGCCCGGCCCTCGCGGCAAGCATGATTGCGCGCGCCGCCCAAGGCCCGCATAAGCTCGCCAACTGATTGAGAGGGGCGACCGTGGCTAAATTATCGATTTCAAAAGCGTGGGACGAGAGCAAGGCGGTGATCGTCCGCGACGGGGGCCTGCTCGCGACCATCGCCTTGGCGCTGTTCGTGCTTCCCGGGGTGATCAGCGACATCGCGACCCCTGCGGCTCCCGCAGGCGAGCTTCCAAAGCTCGGTCTGTGGACTGTGTTGACGGTCATAGCGCTGCTGGTGGCGCTGGTCGGGCAGCTCGCCGTGATCCGACTCACCATCGGCTCCGGCCTGACCGTGGGCGAGGCCATCCGCCACGGCGCGACGCGCGCCCCCGCTTATCTGGCGGCGACGCTGATCTGGGTGCTGCCGGTCCTGGCCGTGGCGGTGTTGCTCGCCGCCAAGGTCGTCGGACCGCCGCAGAACGCATCTCCAGTGGCGGCGCTGGCGCTGGTCCTGCTGTGCGGCGTCATGCTGTGGTTCGCGATCCGCATGCTGATGACCTCACCCGTGGCGAGCGCGGAAGCGGTCGGCCCGGTGGAGATCCTTCGCCGCAGCTGGCAGCTGACGCAAGGCCACTGGTTGCGGCTGTTCGGCTTCTTCGTGGCGATCCTCATCGCCGCGGTGGTGTCCATCACGGCGGTGACCGCGATTGGCGGGATCCTGGCCAAAATAGTCTTCGGCGGGGTCGATCCGCTGACCGTCGGCGCGCTGTTTGTCGCGCTCCTCGTCCAGATCGTCAGCGCCGCGGTCTCGGTGATCCTGATGGTGATGGTGGCGCGGATCTATGTTCAGCTGAGCGGCGAGGGCGCGGCGGTCAAGGTTCCGACCAGCGGCACCTGAGGCGCACAGTCCGCCGGCAGGATGCCGGCCAGGCGCGGGTCGGGGAACCGCTCGATCGCGCGCTCGTAAGCGATGAAGCCGGCCCGCCGATAGGCGGTAAGAGCGGCGGGATGATCGAGCGAGCAGGTATGGACATGGACGCGGGCGACACCGTCGCGCCACGCGAGGCGCAGCGCCTCGGCCAGGAGCCAGCGGCCGTGGCCGTGGCCGGCGAGCTCGGGAACCAGGCCGATGAAGGCCAGCTCGCACTCGCCGGGGGCACGGAAATCGAGCTCGAGTATCCCGACCTCCGTCCCGTTGCTGTCAGCGACAGCGAAGACCTCGACATCGGGGTGGTGGATGATGGCGGCGAGCGCGGCATCGTCGCGAGTCAGGCGGGAAAACCACAGCCAGCGCGCGCCGACGAGGCGGAACAGCCGGCGGTATTCGTCGAGGCCTGGTGGCGCCATGGGGCGCAACAACAGAGGGCTGGGCGGCACCGAAGCGGTGGGCGTTTCGTGCATTTCGAGATAGGTGACGACCGCCGCGATCTCGCCGTCGCGCAGGGGCTCGCAGGCCAGAAGCCGGTTCATTTCCATCGCGCCAGTGGCGGCAGGCTCATCAAAATCGCGTCGATGTTACCGCCGGTCTTGAGGCCGAACAAAGTGCCGCGGTCGTAGAGCAGGTTGAACTCGACGTAGCGGCCGCGGAACTCGAGTAGCCGCTCCATTTCCTCGTCGGTGAACGGCGTCGCCATGCGCAGCCTGACGATCTTGGGGAAGATGTCGAGAAACGCTTCGCCGACGTCGCGCGTGAAAGCGAAATGCGCGTCGAAATGGCCTTCGAGATGGTCATAGAAAATGCCGCCGACGCCGCGCGACAGCTCGCGATGGGGCAAATAGAAATACTCCTCCGCCCATTTCGAAAAGCGCGGATAGAAGGTCGGGTCGTGGGCGGCGCAGGCGGCGCGCAGCCGCGCGTGGAAGGCGTCGGTGTCCTCGCCATATGGAATCGCCGGGTTCAAGTCGGCGCCGCCGCCGAACCAGCGCCGAGTGGTGGTGATGAAGCGGGTGTTCATGTGGACGGCGGGTACGTGCGGGTTGGCCATGTGGGCGACCAGGCTCAATCCGGTGGCGAAGAAGCTCGGGTCCTGTTCCGCGCCGGGGATCGTGGCCGCGAATTCGGGCGAGAAGCGCCCGCCGACGGTCGAGACGTTGACCCCGACCTTTTCGAACACTGCCCCGTTCATTTGGCTTCGAACACCGCCGCCGCCCGGCCCGTCTTCGGTGTCGCGGTCCCACGGCGCGTAGGTGAAGGCGGCGTCGCTGTCGGCCTCGCGCTCGATCGCCTCGAACGCCGCGCAAATCCGGTCACGCAGCTCCTCGAACCAGTCGCGCGCCGCCTGTTGCTGATGGTCGAGGGGGTCCATGACGGCTCCATAGCGTCATCCTGACGAAAGTCAGGAGCCATGAACACGGCGACGGGCGCCAGCCAAAAGCTCACGTTCACGGATGCTGAAAACAAGTGCAGCATGACGGGCCTTGGCACCCGCTGATCACCCGGCTATCAGGCGCGCCAATCGCCCCGGGGGCCTCCAGGGGCGGTGCCACTTCGTGCCGTCCGGCATGGGCAGACATTCGCGTCACAAGGGTTAGCATGGCCACGCTGGAACAGTCCGCAGAGGGTTCAGAAACCGGCGACGGCGTCCGGCGCCGCGATTTCATCAATGTCGCCGCCTTGAGCTTTGCCGGCGTTGGCGTCGTCGCGGCGACGATTCCCCTGATCACCCAGATGGCGCCGTCGGCCGACGTCCTCGCACTCGCCTCGGCCGAAATCGACATTTCCAAGATCCTGCCGGGCCAGGCGATCAAAACGATCTGGCGCAAGCAGCCGGTGTTCGTGCGCAATCTGACACCGAAGGAAATCGCCGAAGCGAACGCGGTGCCGCTGGGTGAGCTGCGCGACCCGCAGACGCTGGCCGAGCGGACCAAGCCCGGCAAGACCAACTGGCTGATCACCATGGGAGTGTGCACCCATCTCGGCTGCATCCCGCTCGGTACCGGCGAGGGCGAGAACCGCGGGCCTTATGGCGGCTATTTCTGCCCTTGCCACGGATCGGCCTACGACACCGCGGCGCGGATCCGCACGGGTCCGGCGCCGCTCAACCTGCAGGTGCCGGAGTATCAGTTCACATCGCCGACCGTCGTGCAGATCGGGTGAGGGGGATCACGGCCAGATGAGTTTTTCCTGGGCCAAGCCCTACGAACCGAAATCGACGTTCATGCGCTGGCTCGACGACCGGTTGCCGCTGCCGCGGCTGGCCTATGGCGCGGTCGGCGGCGGCTATCCGGTGCCGCGCAACCTCAACTATTGGTGGAATTACGGGGTCCTCGCCGGCCTGTTCCTGACCATCCAGATCGTCACCGGGATCGTGCTGGCGATGCATTATTATGCGACGGCCGACGGCGCGTTCAATTCGATCGAGCACATCATGCGAAACGTCAACGCGGGCTGGCTGATGCGCTACGCCCACGCTAACGGCGCCAGCTTCTTCTTCATTGTCACCTACATCCACATCTTCCGCGGCCTGTTCTACGGCAGCTACAAGGCGCCGCGCGAGCTGGTGTGGATGCTCGGCCTGGTCATCTATTTGCTGATGATGGCGACGGCGTTCCTCGGCTATGTGCTGCCGTGGGGGCAGATGAGTTATTGGGCGGCGCAGGTCATCACCGGCTTCTTTTCGGCCTTCCCGATGGTCGGCGACCCGATCCGCATCTGGCTGCTCGGCGGCTATGCGCCAGACCAGGCGACGATCACGCGCTTCTTCTCGCTGCATTATTTGCTGCCGTTCGTCATCGCCGCGGTGGTCATCCTCCACATCTGGGCGCTGCACATCCCGGGCTCGGGCAACCCGACCGGGGTCGACGTCAAGGACGAAAAGGACACGCTGCCGTTCCACCCGTTCTACACCGCCAAGGACGGCTTCGGCGCCGGCGTCTTCCTGATCCTGTTCGCGCTGATGCTCTATTTCGCGCCCAACGCGCTCGGCCACCCCGACAATTACATCCCGGCCAACCCGCTGTCGACGCCGGCGCACATCGTCCCCGAATGGTATTTCTGGCCGTTCTACGCGATCCTGCGGGCGTTCACCGTCGATTTCATCCTGCCCGCCAAGCTGTGGGGCGTGCTGGCGATGTTCGCCTCGATCCTCCTGCTGTTCTTCCTGCCGTGGCTCGACAAGTCGCCGGTCCGCTCGGGCCATTATCGGCCGCTGTTCAAGCGCTTCTTCTGGATTCTGGTGTTGGACGTCGTGGCGCTCGGTTGGGCCGGCGGATCGGCGGCGACGCCAACTGTCGTCGCGGTCAGCCAGAACGCGTCGGCTTATAACTTCCTGCATTTCCTGATCATCCTGCCGCTGATCGCGACGTTCGAGACGCCGCTGCCGCTGCCCAACTCGATCAGCGAATCCGTGCTTCACGGCGAAAAGCAGGAAGCCGCTCCGGCGGGAACCGCGCGGCGCTCGTCCGCGGCGGGCAGGTAAGAGGGCAGGGGCAGGACATGGGCTTTCTTTTCGCGATTCCAGCCGCAATTGCCGCCTTTTTCGCGCGGCTGGGGATCATCCGGAGCGGTGCGCTGCTGGCCGGGCTGGCGTTTTCCGGAGTGCTGTTGATCTCGCTGTTCGCGGGGATTTCCAGCAATCTTAGCAATCCGACTCCGCCGACCGCCGAAGGAAAGTTCCACGAGCACCCGAAGCACCTCGCGCTGGCCAGCGACGGGCCGCTGGGCAAGTTTGACGAGCAGCAGCTGCAGCGTGGGTTCCAGGTCTACAAAGAAGTCTGCGCCGCCTGCCACGGCCTCAGCCTGGTCGCCTTCCGCGACCTTCACGACCTGGGCTACAACGAGGCGGAAGTGAAGGCGATCGCCAACCAGTGGGCGATCGTGGTGCCGAGCATCAACCCGGAGACCGGCGAGCCGGCGACCCGCAAGGCGATTCCATCCGATACCTTCCCCAACCCCCATGCCAACGAAACGGCGGCCCGGGCGGCCAACAACAATGCGCTGCCGCCGGACCTGTCGCTGATCACCAAGGCCCGGCACGATGGCACGGCCTATGTCTATTCGCTGCTGACCGGGTACCAGAAGCAGCAGCCGGCGGCGCTGCTCAAGGAATTCCCGACCGCCAAGACCCCGGCGAACCTCTATTACAATCCCTATTTCGCCAATTTGAACATCGCCATGCCGCCACCCTTTTCGGGCGACGGGCAGGTCGCTTATGCCGGGGGCAAACACAAGGCGACGGTCGACCAGATGGCCGAGGACGTCAGCGCCTTCCTGGTGTGGACGGCCGAGCCCAAGCTCGCCGATCGCCACCGCTACGGTCTTGTAGTCGTGCTCTTCCTGCTCTTCGCAACCGTGTTCGCCTATCTCGCTTACCAGCAGATCTGGGCCGAAGCGAAGCGCAAGGTCCGGCCGATCGGTGTCCTCGACCCCAAGAACAAGGCCAGGAACCGCCGCGCCAAAGCGAAGCAGGGCATCGCCAGCTAAGTTCACAGTTTCAGCGTCTTTAGAGTGACTTAATTCAGCCGCCGTTCACTCGCCGCGGACGATTTTGAGCGCAACTTCGATCCTTTGGAGATTGATCATGCGCGCTTTTCATCTTCGTTCCGCCGCGATTGCCCTGGTTGCCGGCATCGGCCTTAGCGGCTGCGCCACCTACAGCCCGTTCGGATACGGCAGCGGCGTGTCGATCGGCTACGGCTCCGGATACGGCGGCTATGGCGGCTACGGCTCCGGTTACGGCGGCTATTACGATCCCTTTTACGACCCTTATTATTCGGGATACCGGTCCTATTACGGGTCGCGCTACGGCGGCTATTACGGCTCGCCCTACGGCGGCTGGTACAACGACTTCTATTACCCCGGCTTCGGCCATTACGTGTACGACCGCCGGAAGCGACGCCAGGTGTGGAACGACGTGCTCAAGGACTATTGGAGCACTCGCCGCGCTGGGCTGGAATCGAGCGGCGTGACCAATCCCGCCGTCACGACCACCGGCACGATTCGCCAGAGCAGGGCCCTTCGCGAGAGCCGGGTCCTTCGCGAGCGGCCGGCGCGGACCCGCATCACGAACGTCGAACACACCCAGCCGGCGGCGGTCGAAGGTACCCGGCCGGCGGCGGTCGAGCGCACCCAGACCGTCCGGACCGAACGCAGCAGCGCGGCATCGGCCAGGCGCGCCGAGCGTGCCGCAGAACGCGCCGCTCGACGCGGCGATCGCGACTGAAAGATAAAGAGGCGGCCCTAGCCGGCCGCCTCGGCCCGCCGTTGCATCATGACGATCGACGTGAAGCGCATTACGTCGACGCCATCCTGATTGGCGACGATCGTCTCGGTCCGGATGACGCCGATGTGCGGCTTGGAGCGCGACGGGATGGTCTCGATGACCTTGCCGCGAACCGTCAGCCGGTCGCCCGGGTAAACCGGCTTCAACCACCGCAACTCATCGACACCCGGTGAGCCAAGGCCCGCCTGCTCGTTCTTGACGGAGTAGCGGGCAAGCACGGCCATGGTCATCGCGCATGTGTGCCACCCACTTGCCGCCAACCGACCGAAATGGGTCTTGGCCGCCGCCTCGTCGGAGAGGTGAAACGGTCGCGGATCATATTTGCGCGCGAACTCGAGGATTTCCTCGCGAGTCACGTCGTAATCGCCGAATACGGTCTCGTCGCCGACCTCGATGTCATCGAAATATTTCATCCGCATCGCCTAGCCGCGCAGAGCGCTTGGCGCGAGTGCGAATGAGCGGCTAGGCTAGGGCGTGGCGACGCAATTATCCGGATCTAGCCGCTGGCATCCGCGGCTGCTCGAAGGCGCATTGGCGCTTTACGAGAACCGCCTCGACGTCGCCGAGCGGCTGTTAAAGGCGCATCTCAAGGAAGATCCGTTCGATGTCGCCGCGATCCGCATGCTGGCCGAGCTAGCGGCTCGGATCGGGCGCATGAAGGACGCCGAGAATTTGCTGCGCCGCGCGGTAGAGCTGGCGCCGGGCTGGACCGCGGCGAAGGCCAACCTCGCGCTGGTCGTCGGGCGCATGGGCCGGCCCGCGGATGCCCTGGCCCTGCTCGACGATATCTTCGCCGACGAGCCCGAGGAGCTCAGCCATTGGAATTTGAAAGCGGCGACGCTTGGCCGCCTCGGGCAATTCGAAGAAGGCATCGATCTTTATGAGCACGTGCTCGCCAAGAGTCCCGGGCAGTCACGGGTGTGGCTGAGTTACGGTCATATGCTCAAGACCGTCGGGCGCCAGGCGGAAGGCGTCGCCGCCTATCGAAAGGCGATCGCCATCAAGGGAACCCTGGGCGAGGCGTGGTGGAGCCTCGCCAACCTCAAGACCGTGCAGTTTGACGAGAATGATGTTGACGCAATGGAGGGGGCGTTGGCCGCCTCCGGCCTGAGCGACGACGACAGGCTTCATCTTGAGTTCGCGCTGGGCAAGGCAATGCACGACTTGGGGCGGTCCAACGAGGCCTTTGCCCACTATGCGCGCGGCAACGCGACCCGCCTCAAGCAGCAGCCTTATCGCGTGCAGCAAATCAGGCAGACCGTCGATCGGTGCATTGAAGAGTTCACTGCCAATGCTCTGGCACGGGACGGCGGCTGCGATGAACCGGATCCCATTTTCATCATCGGGATGCCGCGCGCCGGATCGACACTGATCGAGCAGATTCTCTCGTCGCACAGCCTGGTCGAAGGCACGTCGGAGCTCCCCGACATTCCGATCCTGGCCCGAGAAGCGGGCCCTTATCCGAAAAGCATAGCCGAGGCGTCGCCCGTCGAGCGGCGTGGTCTCGGCGAGCAATATCTCAAGCGGGCCGGTGTGCAGCGGCGAACCGATCGCCCATTGTTCATCGACAAGCTGCCAAACAATTGGCTGTTCGTCCCATTCATTCATCTGGTCCTTCCGAACGCCAAGATCATCGATGCCCGGCGCCATCCGATCGGCTGTTGCTTTTCCAACTTCCGGCAACATTTCGCGCGCGGGCAGGAGTTTACATACGACCTCAATGATCTCGGGCTCTATTACGCCGAATATGTGCGGTTGATGGCGCATGTCGACGCGGCGCTTCCGGGGCGAGTACACCGCGTAATCTACGAGCGTATGGTCGACGATACGGAAGCTGAGGTGCGCGCCTTGCTGGCGGCGTGCGGCCTCGAGTTCGAGCCAGCCTGTCTGTCATTCTACGAGACCGAGCGAGCGGTGCGGACCGCCAGCTCCGAGCAGGTCCGCCAGCCGATCTACCGCGACGCCACCGAGGAATGGCAGCGTTACGCCGAGCATCTCGGCCCGCTCAAGGATGCGTTGGGCGATGTCCTGGACGCCTATCCCGAAGCGCCCGAGTCCTTGCCGCAACGCTAGGTCATTAATCGGCACAAATTTACATCCACGAGACGTTCGCCCGTTGACAAGGCGGTGCCGCTCTGTCGCAATACCCACACATTGCTCCGGGGGGATCCACAATGACCTACAAGAGATCGCGCGCGCTCACGCTGGGGCTTCTCGCGTCGACCGCTTTTGCGACCACTGCATTTGCCCAGACGGCACCTCCGAGCGATTCGCCAGCCCCGGCGACCAATGCGACAGACGTGACCTCTCCGCCCGCCACCGTGCAGGTGGCGCAGGACGGGGAGGTGCCGGACAGCACCGAAATCGTCATCACCGCCCAGAAGCGCGAAGAAAACCTCCAGAATGTGCCGATCAGCGTTCAGGCGATCGGCACCCGGAGGCTCGACCAGCTGAACATCTCGAACTTCGAGCAATATACCAAGCAGCTCCCTTCGGTGAGTTTCCAGTCGGCCCAACCGGGCGTCACCGTGGTTTACATGCGCGGCGTCGCGACCGGCGGCGACGGCAACCACTCTGGTTCTCTGCCGTCGGTCGGCTCGTATCTCGACGAGCAGCCGATCACGACCATCGGCGGCACGCTCGACGTCCATATCTACGACATTGCGCGGATCGAAAGCCTCGCGGGGCCGCAGGGCACGCTGTACGGTGCGTCGAGCGAGGCGGGCACGATCCGAATCATCACCAACAAGCCCCAGCTGGGCTCGACCGCGGGCCGGATCGACGGCGAAATTAACAGCACCAGCCACGGCGGCATGGGCGGCAAGCTCGAGGGTATGGTCAACCTGCCACTTGGGGATCGGGTCGCGTTTCGCGGGGTTGCATTCTACAAGAAAGATGCCGGCTACATCGACAATATCTCCGGCTCGCGCACCTACTATGTGAATAGTGGCGGCGCCGTTCCGCTGATGACGGTCACCAATTCCGGGCTTGAGAAGAACAACTTCAACGACCTTGAAACCTACGGCGGCCGCGCGGCGCTGAAGGTCGATCTCGATGACAATTGGACCGTAACGCCGACCTTCATGTACCAGAAGACGAAGTCCAACGGCGTTTTCTACTTTGATCCGCAGCTTGGCGAACTCAACAACGACCGCTTCCGCGACGACGTTCGCAAGGATCGATTCTGGCAGGCGGCGCTGACCATTCAGGGCAAGATCGCCAACTTCGACGTGACCTATGCCGGCGCCTACATGGACCGGCCGACCTCCACGCTCAGCGACTATGCCGATTACGCCGACGCCTATGACCAGCTCTACGCGAGTTACGGCGGCTTGGCCTATTTCCCGCTGGTCGATGCAGTGGTCTCGTCGAGCATTCCTTACGGCAATTACATCAACCCGCAGCAGTACATCATCGGCTCAGATCACTTCAGAAAGCACAGCCAGGAACTTCGCTTTGCATCGCCAGCGGAGCACCGGTTCCGGGTGATCGCCGGCCTGTTCTACCAGCGTCAGTCGAACGAGATTCACCAGGACTACAAGGTCGATGGGCTGGCTCCCGAAGTGTCGGTCAACGGCCACCCGGGGACGCTGTGGCTGACCGAGCAGAAACGCGTCGACAAGGACTATGCGGCATTCGGCGAGGCGAGCTTCGATGTGACACCCAACATCACCGTGACCGCCGGCGGGCGCCTGTACAAATTCGACAACACGCTGATCGGCTTTTTCGGCTTCGGCAGGAACCCGGGCATCGATCCCGATGATCCGCTGGGCCGCATGTTCACGGCATTCCCCTTCAATGCGGGAATGAGCAGCCGGACCGGCGTTGCCGGCTGCTACCTTACCAATGGCATGACGCTGCGTGAGACAGTTAACGGCGGATTCCCGATCGCCCCGTTCATCGAAGCGGCGGTGAGCGGGAGCCCGTGCACCAACCTCGGAGATCTTTCCGACGGGACCGTGAAACCCAAGCGCATCAAGGACAGTGGTTTCATTCACCGCTTGAACGGAACCTGGAAGCCACAAGAAAACCTGATGCTCTATGCGACCTGGTCGCGCGGCTTCCGGCCGGGCGGAATCAACCGTCGCGGCGAAGTGCCTCCGTATGACGCCGACTTCCTGAGCAACTATGAGATCGGGTGGAAGACGACGTTTGGGCCCTTGCGCTGGAACGGCGCGATCTATCACCAGCTTTGGAAGAAATTCCAGTTCAGCTTCCTTGGCCAGAACAGCTTCACCGAAATTCATAATGGCAAGAACGCCAACATCAACGGCGTCGAGACGGACGTGAACTACGTCGGTGGCGGGCTGACTCTCAATGCTGCGGTTGCCTACACCAACGCCAAGACGAAGGGGAACGTCTGTGGCGTAATCGAAGACACGACGTCCGACTGCGGCTTCAGTTTCGTCTCGGTCCCGAACGGCAGCCGGCTCCCGGTGACTCCCAAGTTCAAGGGTTCGGCGACGGCCAGATACAGCTTCCCTGCCTGGGGAGACGTGAGGGCGCATGTTCAAGGCGGAGTGGCCTACAAAGGTTCCGCGCGCGCTTCGCTGCGATCGTTGCAACTTCAGGCTGGAACCTTCTTGCTCGTCAATCCCAACGATTATCTGGGAAAGATCCGTTCTTCTACCGTGGTTGACGTCTTCGCCGGGCTGGACTGGCCGAGTTGGAATCTCGAGGCTTACGTCGCAAATCTGTTCGACAGTACCGACGAGTTGTCGCGCGGGGTCAATTGCGGAAGCTGCACGCGCACGCTGATCGTGCCAGGCCGGCCGCGGACGATCGGCGTCCGGGCGGGGATGAAGTTTTAATCAGGGGAGGCGACGATGACGACGAACAGACCATTTACGCTCTTGGCGGCCGTAATTTTCGCGCTGATGGCGCTGGTCCATCTGTATCGGATTGTCACGCACTTTCAGATCATTCTGGGGTCCCACACGGTGCCGATGTCGGCGAGCTGGATCGCGATAGCCATCACCGGGCTGCTCGCGGTGCTCCTCTACCGCGAGAGTCAGCGCTAGCCTTCGCTACACATTGAAACGGAACAGCAGCACGTCGCCGTCCTGGACGATATAGTCCTTGCCTTCTGAACGGAGACGGCCCGCTTCGCGTGCGCCGCCTTCGCCGCCGCAGGCGATATAATCCGCATAAGCGATCGTCTCCGCGCGGATGAAGCCGCGTTCGAAGTCGCTGTGAATCTCGCCTGCCGCCTGCGGTCCCTTTGAGCCTTTTTCGACCGTCCAGGCGCGCGCTTACTTGGGACCGACGGTGAAGAAGGTGACGAGGTGGAGAAGCTCGTAGCCGGCGTTGATGAC
>JBKJYX010000250.1:0-2759 GCA_046715575.1 Sphingomicrobium sp.
CCCCATGGCTGATTCGATCGAAATATTGCTTGAACAATTCAAGCAGGGGCTCGAGGCGCGCGACCGGCGGCTGGTCAATCAGTCGGCGCTGGGGCTGATCGCCCAGCGCGCGCCGCTCGGCCGCCAGTGGCAGGCGGTCGCGGCCGCGCTGCTCCACAATGGCGAGGTCAATGCCGCCATCGCCGCAGCCGACCTGCTGGTCGATGCGCTCGACGGCAGCGCGAGCGCGCGCTTTGTGCGCGCCACGATTCTTGCCCGCGGGCGGCGCCTGGACGCCGCGCAGCGGGAATTGGCGGCGCTCCCGGCGACGGTCCCCGACCCGGTTGCCAACGCTTTCCTTCACGGCACCTTGTCGATCAATCTCGGCGACCATTCAGCCGCGCGCGAATCGCTGCTTCGGGCGATCGACCTCGATCCCGGCCTCGGCCAGGCGTGGCTGTCGCTCGCCGAGCTGGTCGATTTCCGCCACGATCCCGCATTGGCACGACGTTTGGAGGAGGCGTGGAAGCAGCGCCCCGCCGTGCCACTCGAACAGGGCACGATGGGGTATGCCGTCGGCCGCGCCCGGCATCAGCTCGGCGACCATGGCGGGGCCTTCGCCGCTTTCAGCGAAGCCGCGACGGCGCTCCGCCAGATCCGGACCGAACCCGCCAGTCCGCTCGACAGCGAGGGCTGGGCGAGCGCTTGGCCGACCGAGCTCATCGTACGCGTCGCCGGCCTGATAACAATCGATCATGGCCGGGTCATCTTCGTCACCGGGCTGCCGCGCTCGGGAAGCACGCTGGTCGAACAGATCCTGGTCAGCCATCCTGACGTGTGTGGCGGCGAGGAACTTAGCTTGTTCCGTATGCTCGTTCGCGACATCGGCGGCCTCGATGCCGCCAGCTTCGAAGCGTGGCTTGAACGCGGCGGCGATCCCAACACGCTCGTTGAAACATATTTGCACCTCGCCAGCGAGCGCATAGGGGCCAGCGGGCGATTCGTCGACAAGTCGCTCGAGGCGAGCAATTATATGGGGTTGCTCCTTGCCCTGTTTCCCCACGCGCCGCTGCTGTGGCTGCGCCGTGACCCGATCGATACGGGCTGGTCGGCTTTCCGCACCTATTTCTCGCGCAGTGTCGACTGGAGTTGGGACCTCGCATCGGTCGGCCGCCGCGTGGCGCGCGAAGACCGCTTGTTCGCTCACTGGACTGCGGCAGCGGCCGACCGCATAACGGCAATCGATTATGAGGCGCTGGTCCGGGACCCGGACACCCACATCCCCGCCATCGCCGCCGCCGCCGGGCTCGAACCGCGACCTGAATTGTTCGCGCCTCACCTTACCGAGCGGACGATTATGACCGCCAGCGTGACGCAGGTGCGCGAGCCAATCAATTTGAGGGGTCTTGGCGTTGCCGAGCCCTACCGCCGCTTCCTCGGCCCGATGATCGACGCCTATGCCGAAGCGAGCACAGTCAACCGCGGTTCAGGTGGACCGGCGTAAGCATGGGCGTGCACATCATGCCCCTCCTCGCGGTTTTGCTGATCGCCACCCAGCGCGCGCCCGCGCAATCCCCGGCGGCAGCGCCCGGCCTGGCGGCGATCGATGACGCCGCGGGCGGCGGGATTCGCGACTGGCACGCCGTCGACTCGCGCGGAATCTTCATTCGCGACCGGACCAACCGCTGGTTCTACGCCGCCTTCACCCACCCCTGCATTGGGGTGCTTTACGATCAACGAGTCGAATTCGTCAGCGATTCGACCCGCTTCGATCGCCTGGGCCGGGTGCGGACCGAAACGATGACCTGCGCGATCGACCGGCTCGACTCCAGCCCGGCGCCCGCCGACAAGGGCGGCCGCCGGTAGGCCCGCGTAAACCGGAACGATCGACAATCCACAGTCACCCTCGTCGCCCCTGACCGTCGATCCATCGCGCACCGTGCCGTTGAGGATCGCGTCGGCCAGCGGGTCCTGAAGATATTTCTGCACCGCGCGTTTCAACGGACGCGCTCCATAGACCGGGTCATAGCCGACCCGGCCGAGCCAGGCGCGCGCCGCGTCCGTCAGCGCGAGAATGATCTTGCGATCTTCGAGCAGTTTGCCGAGCCGCTCGACCTGAATGTCGACGATCGGGCCCATATGGCTTGCCGACAAGCGGTGGAACAGGATGATCTCGTCCAGCCGGTTGAGGAACTCGGGCCGGAAATGGCCGCGGACGACCTCCATCACCTGCGGCTCGACCTTGCCCACATCCTCGTCGTCCGTCAGCGCCGCCAGATATTGGCTGCCGAGGTTGGAGGTGAGGATGATGATCGTGTTGGTGAAGTCGACGGTGCGGCCCTGGCCGTCGGTCAGGCGGCCGTCGTCGAGCACCTGGAGAAGGTTGTTGAAGACGTCGCCGTGCGCCTTCTCGACCTCGTCGAACAACACGACCTGGTAGGGCCGGCGGCGGACCGCCTCGGTCAGCACGCCGCCTTCCTCGTAACCGACATAGCCCGGCGGCGCGCCGATCAGCCGGGCGACCGCATGCTTCTCCATGAATTCCGACATGTCGATCCGGACCATGGCGTGGGAATCGTCGAACAGGAACTCGGCCAGCGCCTTGGTCAGCTCGGTCTTGCCGACGCCCGTCGGGCCCAGGAACAGGAAGGAACCGAGCGGCCGGTTGGGGTCCTGAAGGCCGGCGCGGGCGCGGCGGACGGCGCGGCTGACGGCGGCTACGGCATCGGCCTGGCCGATCACCCGGCGGCCGATTTCCTGCTCCATCTGCAGCAACTTGG
>JBKJYX010000251.1:0-5835 GCA_046715575.1 Sphingomicrobium sp.
AACGGCATCGAATAGCGCGAGCGGCCGCGGCGCTCGGGCGGCGGGTTGACGACCCGGTGGGTGGTCGAGCGCAGCACGCCGTTGGTCAGCCGCTGCAGCATGTCCCCGATGTTGACCACCAGCTCGCCCGGCATCGAGCTGACCGGGATCCAGCGCCCGTCGCGGGTCAGAAGCTCCAGCCCCGCCTCCTCCGCGCCAAGCAGCAGGGTGATGGTGTTGATGTCTTCATGCGCTCCGGCGCGAACGTTGCTGCCGGGTTCGCCGACGATCGGCGGATAGTGCAGCAGCCGCATCACCGAATTGCCGTCGCGGACGGTGTCGATGAAATAATCCTCGTCGATCTTGAGGAAGCGGGCGATCGCTTTGAGGATTTTGAGGCCGGTGCGGTCGAAGGCTTCGTAGAGCTCGAGGAAGGTGTCGCGGAAGCTCTCGACCTCCTCGGGCCAGACATTGTCGCCCATATGAGCGCGGAATGGGTGGCCAGGCGGCAGCTCGCGGCCGACGTGCCAGAATTCCTTGAGGTCGTGCGCGGCCGCGCCCTTGGCGGTCTCGATCCCGAACGGCGTGTAGCCACGCGCGCCGCCGCCGCCGGGGATATGATACTTGCGCTTCACCTCCTCGGGCAGCGCGAAGAACGCCTTGGCCTTGTCCTCGGCCCGGTGGATGAGTTCGTCGGGGATGCCGTGGTCGCCAATGACCGCGAAGCCATATTCCTCGAAGCTCCGGCCGAGCTGGTCGGCGAAAGCTTGCGCGTCGCGGTCGGCGTCACCCAGCGAGACCGAGGCAATGTGATCGGAAGTCAGCGTAGCCATGGCGTGGTTTTAAGCCGGAATCAGCAAACCCGCCAGCGCCGCGCTCATTAGATTGGCGAGGCTGCCGGCGACCAGCGCGCGGATGCCCAGCCGGGCGATCACCGGCCTCTGGTTGGGGGCGAGGCCGCCGGTCACCGCCATCTGGATCGCGATCGAGCTGAAATTGGCGAAGCCGCACAAGGCAAAGGTGACGATTGCGCGGGTACGATCGCTGATCACTCCGGGCTGCATCGCGCCCAGATCGATAAAGGCGACGAACTCGTTCAAGACGAGCTTGGTGCCGAACAGGCCGCCCGCGACTCCCGCCTCGTTCCACGGCACCCCGATCAGGAACATGATCGGCGCGAACAAATAGCCGACCAGCCGCTGGAAGCTCAGCCCCTCGATCCCGAACCAGCCGCCGATCCCGCCGAGGAGGCCGTTGGCGAGCGCGACCAATGCGACAAAGGCCAGCACCATCGCGCCGACCGCGACGGCGAGCTTGACGCCGGTCTGCGCGCCCTGGGCCGCGGCCATGATGATGTTGGCCGGCTGCTCGCTCTCCTCGAAAGTCTCGGCGATATCGACCTGATCGTCCGCTACGCCGCCTTCCAGCGGCAGTTCGTCCTTGGGTGGCTCATCGGGCATGATGATCTTGGCCATCAGGATTCCGCCCGGCGCCGACATGAACGCCGCCGCGAGCAAGTACGGTAGATAATCTCGGCCCAAAAATGCGGCGTAGGCAGCAAGGATTGTACCGGCGACACCGGCCATTCCAACGACCATCACAGTGAACAATTGTGATGGAGCTAATGATGCAAGATAGGGGCGGATGACCAGTGGCGATTCCGACTGGCCGACGAAAATGTTGGCGGCCGCGCTGAGCGACTCGACTCGACTGATGCCGGTAATCAAGGAGATTGCCCCGCCAACCCAACGGACGATCCGCTGCATGATCCCGAGATAATAGAGGATCGCGACCAGGCTCGCGAAGAAGATGATCACGGGCAAAGCGGCAATCGCGAAAACCTTGTCGCCGTAAAGGATCGCTAGCTCGCCAAAGAGAAACTTAGTCCCTTCCTTGGCATAGCCGAGCAGATTCGAGACGCCGGTTGCCATCTTGTCGAGCGCAATCACGCCCCACGGCGTGTAGATCACCAGCACCGCAATCGCGGCTTGCAGCGCGAATGCCGCTGCGACCACGCGCAGCCGGATCGCCCTGCGGTTCGATGAAATCGCGAAAGCAATGAGCAGAATGACGGCGATGCCGGCGATGCCGAGCAGGTATCGATTCATGTTCGTGGCTTCCCCCTACCAGACCATGCCTTGTGCCGCGCTTGCCGCCGCTTCGTCCAGCAGTTTGAGCGCCGCAGCAGGATTGTCGGCGACGAGCATTTGATTGCGCCGCTGCGGCGACAGGAAACCGCTTTGGGTCGCATGGTCGACGAACTCGATCAGTCCGTCCCAGAAGCCGGCGATATTGAGCAGGCAGAAGGGCTTGGCGTGGTAGCCGAGCACGTTCCACGACCATGCCTCGAACATTTCGTCGAGCGTGCCGATGCCGCCCGGCAAGCACAGGAATGCATCGGCGAGCTCGGTCATCCGGGCCTTGCGCTCGTGCATGTTGGCCACCCGCTCGAGTTCGGTCAGCCCGAGATGCGCGACTTCGAGGTCGACCAGGGCAAGGGGGATGACGCCATAGCCCCGGCCGCCGAGTTCCAGCACGCCGTCGGCCATCAGCCCCATCAGGCCGAGCCGCCCGCCGCCATAGACCAGGTCGACGTCTTCGCTGACCATCGCCCTGGCGGTCGCACCGGCGGCATCAGCGAACGCGCTCTCATTGCCCGTTGCCGAGCCGCAGTAGACGGCAAGGCGGCGGATATGCCTCACAGCCGCACCAATTGCTTGAGGTCCGCTTCGGGGCGGGCACCGAAGTGCGAGATCACTTCCGCCGCGGCGAGCGAGCCTGCCTCGAGGCACCGCTCCAGGCCGTGACCGCGGCAACGGGCGGCGAGGAAGCCGGCGGCGAACAGATCCCCGGCCCCGGTGGTGTCGACGACCTTGTCGACCGGCGCCGCGGGAATGGCGATCCGCCTGCCCTCTTCGATGGCAATGGCGCCGGCCGCGCCGCGCGTGACGACCAGGGTCGCGATCCTGGCCGACAATGTCGCCAGGGCCTGGTCGAGATCGCTGCCGCCGGTCAGCTGCAGCACTTCGTCCTCATTGGCGAACAGGATGTCGACCCGGCCCTCCTCGATCATGCCCATCACGCCTTCGCGGCGGCCGGCAATGCACAGGCTCTCGGACAAAGTGAAAGCGACCTTGCGCCCGGCCGCGTGGGCGATGTCCGCGGCCCGCAGCATCGCTTGCCGCGGCCGCTCAGGACCCCACAAATAGCCTTCGAGATAGGTGATGGCCGCCGACTGGATCAGGGCCTCGTCGAGCATTTCCGGACCGAGCTCATGGCTCGCCCCGGGGCTGGTGTTCATGGTCCGCTGGGCGTCCGGCGTAACCAGGATCAGGCAGCGGCCGGTTGGTGGTCCGTCGGTCAGCGGCGGTGTGTCGAACTGGACCCCCAGCGCGCGCATGTCGTGCGCGAAGATGGCGCCCAGCTGGTCGTCGGCGATCTGGCCGACAAAGGCCACGCGTCCACCCAGCGCGGCAACCCCGGCCATGCTGTTAGCCGCCGACCCGCCGCTCGTCTCCCGGGCGCTGGCCATGGCCGCGTAGAGCGCGTCGGCCTCGCCCGAGTCGAGCAGGCGCATCGAGCCCTTCTGCAGGCAGCGCTCGGCGAGGAAATCGTCGTCGCAAGTCGCGATCACATCGACGATCGCATCGCCAATCGCCACGATATCGAGCTTTGGGTCGAGCTTTGGGGAAGTCACGGGTGAAGCGCCTAGCCGGGCGCCCGGTTACGGGTCAACGACCAGAAGCCTTGCGGCTACGGCCAAAGCCGTTACGCCTTGCCCATGACCAGCGAAGTCCAGCCGGCCGCAAATGCGCCGCAACCCCAAGACACGACCTCCACCATTACGCCGTCCCTGTTCGCCTTTGCCATCTTCTACGGCGGCATGGTGTGCATCGCCGGAGTGCTCGGCAACAAGCAGGTCGCCTTGGGTCCGCTCGCCGTCGAGGCCGGAATTTTCGCATTCCTGATGCTGGTCATCACCTCGAGCGCGGTCGCCGAGCTCTATGGCCAGGGGACGGCGAAGCGGCTGGTGATCGTCGGCTTCGTGCCGTTGATCGTGTCGTTGCTATTGACCTTGCTGGTGCTTGGCATGCCCGCGGCCGCGGACATGGCGCCGGAACGCCTCGCGGCGTTCGAAACGGTGATGGGCGGAACTCCGCGGATTTGGCTTGGCGGGATCCTCGCCTACGGAACTTCGCAGATCCTCAACGTCGCAATCTTCAGCCGGCTGAAGCGACAAGGCGGCCGGCTTCTGTGGCTCCGCTCCGCCGTCGCCAGCGTTTTGAGCCAGATCGTCGACACGTTGATCTTCATTACCGTCGCTTTCTATGGCGTGTTCCCGATCACCGAACTGCTGCTGGGGCAGATGCTCGCCAAGGTCGTCCTGTCACTGATCCTGGTTCCGCCGCTGGTCTATTTGTTCGTGGCGCTTGGGCGGCGGCTCGACCAGACTCGCCCGCCCGGCGCTTAACCGTTGATTATCGGCGGGGGATTTGCTCGAAATGGTTGCGAGTCGCGGGGGTGGCGACTTCGTTTCCGTGTTGAATCTGCAACTGCCGACTGAAATTCGGCGATGGCCTGAATGGCCTGTCACCGCATTGTCTTGAAACGCCTATAGCTGCCCCTCGAGTCTGTGATGAGTCACTCGATTTGGGGGGATTATTTTCCGTGAAAAAGCATATCTTGCTGCGTTCCTGCGCGATTTTCGCCGTGCCGATGGCCGTCACCACGGGCCTCCCATCGGTTGCCGAAGCGCAGCAGATCACGTCCGAAATCACCGGCCAGGTGACCAGCGAGGCTGGCGTTCCGCTGAGCAACGCGCAGGTGATCATCACCGACACTCGAACCGGCGCGTCGTCCCAAGCCACGACCAATGAAACGGGTCTGTTCAACGCCCGCAACCTGCAGACCGGCGGCCCCTATACCGTCACCGCAACCGCCGAGGGCTATCAAGGCCAGACCGTCCAGGACATCACCATCACACTGCAAGGCGCGACCGAGCTGACCTTTTCCCTTGCTTCGACAAGCGAGCAGGTCGCCACGGACACGATCGTTGTCACCGGCACTCGGGCGCGGGTGACCCAGCTCGAGATTGGACCGGGGACATCGTTCGGCGCCGCGGCGTTGGAGAATGCTCCCTCATTCAACCGCGATATCCGCGACATCATCCGCCTCGACCCACGAGTCAGCCTCGACCGCCAAGACGAGTCGACCGGCGGCTCGGGCTCGGACCGCATCTCCTGCCTTGGCGGCAACGACCGCGGCAACGCCTTTACCGTCGACGGCATTCTCCAGAGCGACATCTACGGACTCACCGAGACCGGTTTCTCGTCGCGGAGCTCGACGCCAGTCCCATACGACGCGGTGCGCGAGACCCAGGTCCAGTTCGCGCCGATGGACGTCGAATATGGCCAGTTCTCCGGCTGCGCCATCAATGTCGTTACCAAGTCCGGCTCGAACCGATTCCGTGGCGACGCTTTCTATGAATATTCCAGCGACAGCCTGCGCGGCGACGCCGTCAAGGGACGTCCGGTCGCACCAATCGAGCCCGACAAGCGCTGGGGCGTCTCGTTGGGAGGACCGATCATTCGCGACCGGCTGTTCTTCTTCGGCGCCTATGAGAATCATAAGGGTGGCTTCGCGCAGGAAGTCGGCCCGGCCGGCGCCGGCTATCCAAACGAGATTGCCGGCGTTCCCGTCGCCGCATTCAACCAGATTTCGGAGATTTTGAGCCGCGTCTATGGCGTCGATACTGGCGGCCTGGGTACCAGCCGGCCCTTCACCAACAAGCGCTTCTTCGGTCGTCTCGATTGGCAGATCAACGACGACCATCGCCTCGAGGCGACCTATCAGCGC
>JBKJYX010000252.1:0-3538 GCA_046715575.1 Sphingomicrobium sp.
ATCAGCGCCTCCATCAGCAGGAAGGCGGCCATATATTCGGGCACCCGTTTCTCGATCGCCCGCCAGCTGGCGCCGATGCAGATTGGCATCAGGAACAGGGTCAGCATGATCAGCACCAGGGCGATGCCGTCGATGCCCAGCGCCCAATTAATCCCGCCGCCGATCTCTTTCAGCTCGACGAACTGCCACTGCGCTCCGGCGGGGTCGAAGGCGACCCACAGCCACGCGCCGAGCGCCACGCCGATCAGAGTCGCGACGAGCGCGATCCACCGCGCGGCACCGGCGCCGACGAACAGGCACGCCATCCCCGCGACCAGCGGCAAGCCAATCAGGATCGACAGGATCGGCAGCTCGATCACCGGGCCCACCACATTGCCCAGCTCGCTGCGCCGATCAGGCCGAGGAGCATGACCAACGCGTAGCTGTAGAGATATCCCGACTGCAGCCGCGCGGTGAGCTTGTTGCCGACCCCGACGGCATAGGCCGCGCCGTGGGGGCCGAAGCGGTCGATGGTGCCCTCATCGCCGCCGTGCCACAGCAGGCGGCCGAGCCACATCGCCGGGCGCACGAAAATGCGGTCGTAGAGCTCGTCGAAATACCATTTGTTCAACAGGAATTTGTACAAGCCCCCGAACTGCGCGACGAAGCGCGCCGGGACGTCCGGATGGCGGATATAATTGTTGTAAGCGACCGCGAGGCCGATCAGCATCACCGCGAACGGCGTGTAGGCGACCCAGCGGGGCACCTCGTGCGCGGCATGGGCGAGATGCGCGTCGAACGCGACCGTGCCGTTCCAAAACTCCGGCCCGGCTTCGGCCCCGACGAAGATGCCATGGAACAGCTGCCCGGCGAGCACCGAACCCAGCGCCAGCAGCCCGATCGGCACCAGCATCGTCCACGGGCTTTCGTGCGGATGATAGCCGCCCGCCCCGACCGGCGGCTTGGCCATGTCGTGGGCGCTGTCGCCATGCTCCTCGTCGGCGCTGTCGTGGTGGCCGTGCAGCGCGTGCTGGACATGCTCGGAGGCCGCCCAGCGCGGCTCGCCATAAAAGGTCAGGAAGATCAGCCGCCACGAATAGAAAGCGGTCAGCAGCGCGGCGAGCGCGCCGAGGAAGAAAGCGATGCCGCCGTGGACGGAGCCGCTGGCGTACGCGCTTTCGAGAATGGCATCCTTCGACCAGTAACCGGCGAACCCGACGCCGAAAATGCCGACGCCGGTGATGGCCAGCGTTCCGATGACTATGATCCAGAATGTGAACGGGATCTGCTTCCGCAAGCCTCCGTAGTACCGCATGTCCTGCTCGTGGTGCATGGCGTGGATGACCGAGCCCGCGGCGAGGAACAGCAGCGCCTTGAAAAAGGCGTGGGTGAACAAATGGAACATCGCCGCGCCGTACGCGCCGACGCCGGCGGCGAAGAACATGTAACCCAATTGCGAGCAGGTTGAATAAGCGACCACCCGCTTGATGTCGTTTTGGGTGGTAGCGACGGTCGCGGCGAAGATCGCGGTCGCCGCGCCGACGTAGGTGACAACCTCCTGCGCGGTGACGCTCGCTTCGAACATCGGCGCCAGTCGGCAGACCATGAACACGCCCGCCGTGACCATGGTCGCGGCGTGGATCAAGGCGCTGACCGGGGTCGGGCCCTCCATCGCGTCCGGCAGCCAGGTGTGGAGGCCGAGCTGTGCCGACTTGCCCATCGCCCCAACGAACAGCAGCAGGCACAGCAAGGTCATCGTGTCGACCCGCATGCCGGCGAAACCAATCGTCGAGCCGGCCATGTCCGGAGACGCCGCGAGGATCGCCGGGATGGAGACGGTACCGAATACCAGGAAGGTGCCGAAAATGCCGAGGCTGAAGCCGAAATCGCCGATGCGGTTGACGATGAAGGCCTTCAACGCCGCCGCGTTGGCCGAAGGCTTGTGATACCAAAATCCGATCAGCAGGTAGGAGGTTAAGCCCACCCCCTCCCAGCCGAAGAACATCTGGACGAGGTTGTCGGCGGTCACCAGCATCAGCATCGCGAAGCTGAACAGCGACAGATAAGCGAAGAAGCGCGGCTGGCCGGGATCCTCCGCCATGTAGCCCCAGCTGTAGAGGTGGACGAGGCTGGAGACGGTGGTGACGACGACCAGCATCACGGCCGTCAGCGCGTCGACCCGGAGCGCCCATTCGACCTTCAAATCGCCCGACGTGAACCACAGCGCGACCGGTTCGACCCAGCCGCCGCTGTAGTTGCCGGCGACGAAACCGAGGAAGAGCGGCCAGCTCAGTGCCGCGCCGACGAATAGGGCGCCGGTCGTGATCAGCTTGGCCGCGAAGCTGCCGATCCATCGCCCGCCCAGTCCGGCGACGATCGCCGCGATCAGCGGCAGGAAGACGATCAGCTGGATCATGACTTGACCTGTGCCCCGGCGAAGGGCTCTCCCATCAAAGTATTACTTTGATGGGGCCCTATGGCCGGGGTCCAGTTTCTCTTGTTGAGCTGGGCCCCGGCCTGCGCCGGGGAACTGGAGATTTTTCTCATCAGCCGCGCATCCGGTTGACGTCGTCGACCGCGATCGAGCCGCGGCGGCGGAAGAAGACGAGCAGGATGGCAAGCCCGATTGCGGCTTCGGCGGCGGCGACGGTCAACACGAACATCGCCATCACCTGACCGGTGAGATCGCCAAGGAAGGCCGAAAAGGCTACCAAATTGATGTTCACGGCGAGCAGGATCAGCTCGATCGCCATCAGCATCAGGATGACGTTGCGACGGTTGAGGAAGATGCCGAGCACGCCGAGCACGAACAGGATCGCCGCAACGGTCAGGTAATGCGCCAAGCCGATCACAGCTTCATCCCCTCGCCGACGCCGGGCTGCATGTTCTTGACCGCGTCCTTGGGGCGGCGGGAAATCTGCTTGGAGGCGTTCTGGCCGCGCGCGTCACCGCGGCTGCGGTGGGTGAGGACGATCGCGCCGATCATCGCCACCAGCAGAATTAGTCCGGCGATTTCGAACGGGAACAGGAAGCGGCTGTAAAGCAGCTCGCCGAACGCGACGATATTGGGCTGCGGCGCGGCCGGGATGGTCGCCGAGCCCGGGCTGACGTCGCCGGCGCTGAAGGCGATGATGATTTCCGCCAACAGCACCAGCGCGACCAGCAACCCGAACGGCAGGTTCTTGGTGAATCCCGAGCGCAGCGACGCGAAATCGACGTCGAGCATCATCACCACGAACAGGAATAGGACCGCGACCGCGCCGACGTAGACGATGACCAGCAGCATGGCGATGAACTCGGCCCCGACCAGCAGCATCAACCCGGCGGCGTTGAAGAACGCCAGGATCAGCCACAGCACGCTGTGCACCGGGTTGCGCGCGAAGATCACCGCAATCGCCGACGCGATGGTCAGCGTAGCGAACATATAAAAGGCGATGAGCGCGATCATTTCAGGTCAGATTCCCGTTCGTCCCGAGCGAAGTCGAGGGACGTGCCTCGACTTCGCTTGACACGAACGGATTCTGTGGGAAGCGGATCAAAGCAGGCCTCATCTATAGGG
>JBKJYX010000253.1:0-7339 GCA_046715575.1 Sphingomicrobium sp.
ATCGCAATCAGGCCGATGGTCCAGTAGATTTCCAGCGTCCCTTCCTTCGACATCGTGCCGCTTTCGCCGCCGGTCATCTCGCCGATCTTGCCGGCGACGAAATTGCCGCCCGCCGTCGCGAAGAACCAGGCGCCCATGATCAGGCTCGCCAAGTGCCGCGGCGCCAGCCGGTTCATCGCGCTGAGGCCCACCGGCGACAGGCACAGCTCGCCGGTCGTGTGAAGCAAATAGAGCAGGAAGACGAAAATCACCGCGGTCTGCGCTTCCGGCCCAACCGCGAACGCGGTTGCGCCCCACACGAACACCAGGAAGCCGGCGCCGACCTGGAGCAAGGCCAGACCGAACTTGGCCGGTGCCGACGGCTCCAGCCCGCGTTTGCCGAGCGCGATCCAAAGCGCCGCGAACAACGGTGCCAGGATGATGATGTAAATCGGATTGATCGACTGGAACAGCGAGGCGGGAACCCCGGCCCGGTCGACATAGCGATCCGTGTACAGGTTGATGCTGCCGCCGGCTTGCTCGAACAATCCCCAGAACAATGGGTTGAGGGCAATCAGGAACAGAATCGCGAAAATGCGGTCTCGCGCCTGCGGCTCGAGCTTGAACGCCTCGTAAACCACATAGACGAGGAGCCCGATACCAGAGACGATCAGCAGCGTCTGGATGACGTCCTGGTACTGGACCAGGCCCCAGATCACCGCGACCGCGGCGAGGCCCACTCCGTAGAGCGTCCATTCGGTGGTCTGACTGAGCGGGCGTGGCGCTTCGCCGCGGCCCATCAGCGATTTCTTGCCGAGCACGAAGACGATCAGGCCGGCGAGCATGCCGATTCCGGCGAGCCCGAAGCCGTAGCCCCAGCCGACCGTTTCGCCGAGATAACCGACCAGGATCGTGCCGACCGCGGCGCCGAGGTTAATCCCCATGTAGAAGATCGTGTAGGCGCCGTCGCGGCGCACGTCGGTCAGCTTGTAGAGCTGGCCGACCATCACCGAGATATTGGCCTTGAGGAAGCCCGAGCCGACGATGATGAACGCGAGCGCCGTCCAGAAGATGTTGATGGTCGGGTCGGATTGCCCGCCGGTGCCTTCGACCGCCATCAGGAAGTGGCCGCACATCAACAGGATGCCGCCAAACAGCACCGCCTTGCGCTGGCCGAGATAACGGTCGGCGAGGTAACCGCCGAGCACCGGGGTGATGTACACCAGGCTGGTGTAGGCGCCGTAAATCAGGTTCGATTTGCCGTCGTCGAACAGCCAATGCTTGGTCAGATAGAAGATCAGCAGCGCCCGCATGCCGTAATAGGAGAAACGCTCCCACATCTCAGCGAAGAACAGCATGTAGAGACCTTTGGGGTGGCCGAGGGCCTCGGGTTCCTTGCGGGCGGCGATGGCGCCGCCGCCGGCGAGAAAAATCATCAACACGCCGACGCAAATGGCGGCGATCCAGTCGCCCTCTTGCCAAAGCCCGATGTCCTTGAAACCCATGTTCGTCCCTCTCCACCAGGCCGTCGCGGCGCACCCTAACGGGGTAAATGCTCATTGGAAGCGCATTGTTGCAAACGATCGGCGCGGTTAGACGGACGGCCGATGCTCAACGACCGCTCGACCCCGATTTCGCTTCTCGAAACGCGCCGCTCCGCCAAGCCGCGCGAGATCGTCGGCCCCATTCCAACCGCGGCGGATCTAGAGCGCATCCTGACCATCGCCGCGCGAATTCCCGATCACGGCAAGCTCGCTCCGTGGCGCTTCATCACCGTCGCCGGCGACCAACGCGAGGCCCTGGCGGCGCTTCTGCATCGTGCGCTCGACGAAGAAGGCCCGGAAGCGACCCCCGCGCATCACGAGAAAGCCGAGCAGTTCGCGCATCATGGCGGCGCGCTGGTGGTGCTGGTTTCAGCCCCGACCGAAAATCACAAGATTCCGGTGTGGGAGCAGCAATTGTCATGCGGCGCGGCGGGAATGAACCTGCTGCTCGCTGCCCACGCGCTCGGCTACGTCGCCGGTTGGGTGACCGGCTGGCAGGCCTATTCGGAGCATGTCCGCGCCGCCTTTTGCGGGCCGGGCGAACGCATCGCGGGATTCATTTTCATCGGTCATCCGGGGATCGAGCTCGCCGAACGTCCGCGGCCGGAGTTGGATCAAGTTTCCCGCCCGTGGTCGCCACCGCAAGAGCTTCTTAAACCTTGACCTTTTCGCGCGCTGCTGTATTATAACAGCATGACGCTTGGTTCCCAGCATGAAAAGCCGGTTTATGTCCGCCTGCGCGAGACCATCGCCGACGCGATCCTCGTCGGCCGTTATGCCGATGGCGACCCGCTGCCGTCGGTCCGCGCATTCGCGGCCGATCAGTCGGCCAATCCGCTGACGGTCGCCAAGGCTTATCAAGGTTTCCAGGACGAAGGATTGATCACCGTCAAGCGCGGGGTCGGCATGTTTGTCGCCCCCGGCGCCAGCGCCCGCCTGCGCGAATCCGAGCGCAGCCGCTTCGTGAAAGAGGAGTGGCCGGCCGTCCGCGAGCGGATGAAGCGGCTCGGGATCGACCCGATCCGGCTGCTTGACCAGGAAACCGCCTAACCTTCCTGCGAACGCCCGAATCCAGTAGCGCCGCGGCATGACGCGCGTGGTGCCATTCAGCGAAGCGGCGATTGCCGAGGCGGCGGAGCTGATCCGCAGCGGGGAGCCGGTCGCGATCGCCACCGAGACCGTTTACGGCCTCGCCGCCGACGCCACCAACGCCGAGGCCGTCGCCCGGATTTTCGCCGCCAAGGGCCGCCCGAGCTTCAATCCGTTGATCGTGCACGTCGCTGACCTTGCCGCCGCTCAAGCGATCGGCGAGTTCAGTTCCAAGGCCCTCGAACTCGCCCAGCGCCATTGGCCCGGACCGCTGACTCTCGTGGTTCAGCTAAAGCCCGATACAGTTGCGTCTCTGGTGACCGCCGGCCTGCCGACAATCGCGCTTCGTGTGCCCGGCCATCGCGCCATGCAGGCCCTATTGCGTGCCACTGGGCTGCCGCTGGCCGCGCCGTCCGCCAACGCCAGTGGCACGATCAGCCCGACCCGCGCCGAGCATGTGCTCAAAAGCCTCGGCGACAGGATCGCGCTGATCGTCGACGACGGCCCGACCGAGCGCGGTATCGAATCCACCATCATTGCGGCGACCGGCGGACCGCTGCGCCTGCTTCGCCCGGGACCGATCGACGTGGCTGCCCAGGCGTCTTCGACCGACACCATCGAGTCTCCTGGACAGCTGCAAAGCCACTACGCCCCGTCAAAGCCATTGCGGCTCAACGCCGACAAGGCCGCGGACGACGAGTTCCTGATTGGCTTTGACGCGGTTGCCGGCGATGTCAGCCTCAGCCCGTCGGGCAATCTCGTCGAGGCCACGGCGCGCCTGTTCGACCTGCTCCATACCGCCGACGCCGCTGCGAAAGCCCGCATTGCCGTGGCGCCGGTGCCCGATGACGGCCTCGGCGCCGCGATCAACGACCGACTGAGACGGGCAGCCGGCTAAGCGCTCGCGGGAGCGCTCTTGACCCGATCCCGAAAGCTCTTGCGCAGCTTGTTGAGCTTGGGCGGGATGAGCGCCAGGCAATAGGGATTGCGCTGCCCCTCGCCGCTCCAATAATCCTGGTGATAATCCTCGGCCGGATACCAATCGGCCGCGGGCTCGATGGTCGTGACTACGCGGCCGTCATTCTGCTCGTTGGCACGCGCGATCGCGGCGCGCGCCCGTTCTTCCTGCTCGGGCGACTGCGGAAAGATCGCCGATCGGTACTGGGTGCCGATGTCGTTGCCCTGACGATTGAGCTGGGTCGGATCGTGGGTGGCGAAGAAGATGTCGAGCAAATCGTCGTAGCTGATCTGCTCGGGGTCGAAAGTGATCCGGATCGCCTCGGCGTGGCCGGTGTCGCCGCCGCAGACCTGCTTGTAGGTTGGATTGATGGTCGCGCCGCCGGTGTAGCCGCTGGCCACCGACTTCACGCCGACCAGGTCGAGAAACACCGCTTCCGTGCACCAGAAACATCCACCGGCAATAACCGCGACCTCATCAGGCATCGACCCGCTCCTTCACTGGAGCAGGCGAGATAGTGCGGCAGCGGTAGTCGTTAAAGGGGCTTGGCGTTAAAGGGTTTTTGGCGGGTAGCTCGCCTTCAGGCTGGCCATTTCGAGCCGCTTTCCAACCCATTCTGAAAGCTCGTGGAATTCGAGTTCCTGCTCGAACACGATGCCGGCGCGGCGATCGGAGAACCAGCGCACCTCGCCCTTGATCGGCCGCAGGCTCTCGACGACGACGATGACGCTCTTGCCGACGCAATATTCCTCGATCGGCTCGACCTTCATGCCGCCCAGTGAAATGTCGTGCACGTCGACGGTGTAATAGACCTTGCCGACGCGGATCGAGGCCTTGCAGCTGACTTCCAGGCGCGGCGGGCGCGGCCGGAAGCCGTGGCGCGGCTTGCGTCCAGCGAGGAGCTCGCCAAGGTCGACGTCCTGGTCGAATTTCAATCCGACGGCGCCCTCGCGGATCCAGACCACGGTGGCAGGGATCTGCTGCGAAGAGAGTTCGACCGAAACCTGCTCGCCGACGGGCGGCGGCGCATGCGCGGTGTCTCCCGACAGGCCGCCAGCCGAAATGTTGCGCACTCGGAGCAGCTGGTCGCTGTTCGCGCCGACCAGCTTGGCGACACGAAGCGTCGGCAGGATTCGTTCGTCGGTCCGGCGCTCGCTCGGCCGCGGCACCGCGGTGCTCAGCGAGAACGTGGTCGACTCGAACGTGCCATCCTCATGGTTCCAGACCGTCCCGGACTTCTTCCGAATGAGCGAACCGAACATTCGAAGCATCTCCAAAGGCTTGAGAAATCGCACCAAAACGGGACTTTATGCACCGCATAGTTAAAAAGCCGTTTCATTCGTTTGACCTCACCGAGTGAAAGAGCGCACTGCGCGAGAGCGGAGGTGAGGAATCGTGGCAATTGAGCAGCCTCGGCTGCTGCTGGTTGATGACGAGCCGGTGCTTGCCGAATTCATCGCGAGCGCCGCCCGTGAATGCGGCTTCGAGCCGATCCTCACCGCCAATGACGAGCAGTTCCGCGAACGCTTCCTTGGCGAAACTCCGAACATGGTCGCGCTCGACCTCGGCATGCCGGGCATGGACGGCGTCGAGCTGCTGCGATTCCTCGCCGGAGAAGATTATCGCTCGCCAGTGCTGATCATCAGCGGGTTCGATCGCCGCGTCCTCGAAAGCGCCTTCCGGCTAGGTGAGGCGCTCGGCCTGACGATGGTCGGGCCGCTTGAGAAGCCGGTGCGCCTGGAAGAGCTCGAAGCCGTTCTCACCGAGCTGAAATCCACGCTGGTGCCATGACCCCGCGGCCCGAGCTGGCGCTGGTCGAAGGTTTCGAACGGGCGCTGATCAATCATCGGCTGCACATGGCTTACCAGCCCAAGGTCAGGTTGCGCGACGGAGCGCTGACCCGGGTCGAGGCGCTGGTTCGCTGGGAGGACGCGGAATTCGGCTCGGTCCCGCCATCGCGCTTCGTACCACTGGCGGAGAAGCACGGCCTGATCGAGGAGCTGACCCAGTGGGGCCTTCGAACCACGCTCAGGCAATGGCTTAAGTGGCGCGAACAGGGGATCGACACCTGCCTCGCCTTCAATATTTCAGCGTTGAGCCTCGAACAGCTCGATTTCCCCGACCTCGTCGAGCGCATGTGCCGGGCGCTCGACGTGCCGACCGACCGGCTGGTGATCGAGCTGACCGAAGGCGCCACGCTCCCGCTGATCAAGCTGATGGACACGCTGACCCGCTTCCGGATCAAGGGAATCGGCCTCGCCATCGACGATTTCGGCACCGGATACTCATCGCTGATGCAGCTTCGCCAGCTGCCGTTCACCGAGGTCAAGATCGACCGTTTCTTCGTCAGCGACGCGGTCGCGTCAGCGGAGTCGCGGCTGATCGTCAAAGCCATAATCGAATTGGCGCAAGGCCTCGGACTGACCGCCACGGCGGAAGGCGTCGAGACCGTCGAACAGTTGCGCCTGATGCACGAGCTGGGTTGCGACGTGGTCCAGGGATATTTGATCTCCCAGCCGCTTGAGCCCAATTCGCTGCAATCTTGGAAGCAGGAGTTCAAGCAACGCTGGCCGGCGCTGATCGAGGACCAGGGCCTGGAGCTATGGACTCACGTCGAATCGGACCCCCTGGGCCAGCGGTAAGTCGCGGCCATAATTGATGGTGTTGGTCGATCGCCGCATGTAGGCGCGCCAGCTGTCGGAGCCGCTCTCGCGCCCGCCGCCAGTCTCCTTTTCGCCGCCGAACGCGCCGCCGATCTCGGCCCCCGACGGGCCGATGTTGACGTTGGCGATGCCGCAGTCCGATCCCGCCGCCGAAATGAACCGCTCGGCCTCGCGCAAATCGGTGGTGAAGATCGACGACGACAGGCCCTGGGTCACGGCATTGTTTAGCGCGATCGCCTCGTCGAGCTCGGCATAGCGCAACACATAGAGGATCGGCGCGAACGTCTCCTGCAGCACGGTCCCCGCCTGCGCGGGCACCTCGACGATTGCCGGGCGCACATAATAGCCGCCGCCGTCGCCCGCCTCGACCCGCTCGATCGCATCGCCGAGCACCTTGGCCATGGCGTTGAATGCGCCGTCGTCGATCAGCGGGCCGATCAGCGTCCCCGCCACGCGTGGATCGCCGATTGTCGCGCGCTCGAACAGCTTGCGCAGCCGCGCCACCAGCTCATCGGCGATGCCCTCGTGGACAATCAGGCGCCGCAGCGACGTGCAACGCTGCCCTGCCGTCCCGGCGGCCGAGAACAGGATCGCCCGCTCGGCGAGATCGAGGTCCGCGCTCGGCGTGACGACCATGGCATTGTTGCCGCCGAGCTCGAGCAACACCCGCCCGAAACGTTTCGCGACGCGCGGGCCGACGCTGCGGCCCATCGCGGTCGATCCCGTCGCCGAGACCAAGGCGACGCGCGGATCGTCGACCAGCTTTTCGCCGACATCGCGGCCGCCCTGCACAAGCTCGAGCAGACCTAGCGGCGCATCGCCGAACCGCTCGAGGGCGCGCTTGGCCAAGGCCATCACCGCAGCCGCCGTCAGCGGCGTCTTTTCGCTCGGTTTCCAGATCACCGGGTCGCCGCAGACCAACGCCAGCGCCGCGTTCCACGCCCACACCGCGACCGGGAAATTGAACGCGCTGATGACCAGCACCGGCCCCAGCGGGTGCCACTGCTCGATCATCCGGTGGTCGGGCCGCTCGCTGGCGATGGTCAGGCCATAAAGCTGGCGCGACAGCCCGACCGCGAAATCGCAGATGTCGATCATCTCCTGGA
>JBKJYX010000254.1:0-6685 GCA_046715575.1 Sphingomicrobium sp.
CCGCGCTGTCGATCGTGTGACCGCTGTCGAGGAAGTCGGGGATCGAGAAATAAGCGCCGTCCTGCTGCGACAGGACGTAGGGGCTCTGCGGGTTGGGGATATCGAACCGCTCCGGTCCGATGTTCTGAGTGCGGAGGTCCCACAGCACCACTTCGCGGTTGAGCGCTGACATTTCCGACAGGCCGGCAGCCGGTATCGCCTCGATCCAGGCAATGAACTTCTTGGTGCGGGCGATTTCTTCAGGGCGCGATTGGGTGGTCGGCCGGGTGTCGAACTCCGACCGCAGATGCGCCAACGCTCCCTTGTCGAGGCCAAGCTGCGTGGCGAACGTCGGCGACGTTGCGACCTGCTCGTCAAAAATGCGCTGGAAGACGGCGTTAAGCGCCGCATCGCGCGGGCTCGGCGTCTGGGCGAACGAAGGCGCGGAGAGGAAAGGCAGCGACAAGGCGGCTGCGCTGCCGGTAGCGAGGAATTGGCGTCGGTCCACGGGATCGTCCTGGCAAGGGAAGGGGAGGCCAGCGACGATACTCGCCCCGCCGCTGTCCGCAACCCCGCTGGTCGAAGCCAGGGTTACGCTTGCAGACGATATTGCTTCAAGAGGTCGTAAAGCGTCGGCCGGCTGATCCCGAGCAGCTTCGCGGCGCCCGAGATATTGTTCTCGGTGCGGCTCATCGCCTGCCGGATCGCCCGGCGATCGGCGACTTCGCGGGCGGCGCGCAGGTTGATCGTCGGCGGTGCTTCATCCGTTCCGCACGGAAGATCGAGATCGCCGGCTCCGATCATCTTGCCGTCGGTCATGATCACCGCACGCTTGACGCGGTTTTCCAGCTCGCGGACATTGCCGGGCCAGGAATAGGCGTCGATCGCCGCGATTGCGTCCGGCGCCAGCCCCTGGACCTTGGGGTTCATCTCGCGCGCGAACAAATTGACGAAATGGCGCGCGAGCAGGACCGAGTCTCCGGCGCGCTCGGCCAGCGAGGGGATTTTCACCACCACCTCGGCAAGCCGATAATAGAGGTCCTCGCGGAAGCCTCCGGTCGCGATCATGACCTCGAGATTTTGATGGGTCGCGCAGACGATCCGCGTGTCGACCGGAATCGGCTGGCGGCCGCCGATGCGCTCGATCACCCGTTCCTGCAAAAACCGCAGCAGCTTGACCTGGAGCGCGAGCGGAATGTCGCCGACTTCGTCGAGGAACAGGGTGCCGCCCTCGGCCAGCTCAATCTTGCCGACGTTGGTTTTGACCGCGCCGGTGAACGCGCCGCGCTCGTAGCCGAATAGTTCGGACTCCAACAGATTTTCGGGGATCGCCGCGCAGTTGATCGCGACGAACGCACCGCCGCTTCGGCTGCTCTGCTCATGGACCGCCCGTGCCAGCAATTCCTTGCCCGTACCGCTGGCGCCCAGCAGCATGACCGAAACGCCGGCGGTGGCGACGCGTTCGATTGTCTTGGCGACCTTCAGCATTTCGGGTGCGGCGCTGATCATCGATCCCAGCACCGTCTCGTCACCATTGGCCTCGAAGCGCCGGTTCTCGGTTTCAATTTCGTGCAGGTGGAACGCGCGGGCGACGATCAGTCCCAATTCGTCGATGTCGACCGGCTTGCGGTAAAAATCATAAGCCCCGCACGCGATCGCCTTCAAAGCACTTTCGCGAGCGCCATGGCCCGAGGCCACAATGACCTTGGTGTCGGGCTTCAGGCGAACCATCTCGGTCAGCGTCGCGAAACCCTCTTCGGTGCCGTCGGGGTCCGGCGGCAGGCCGAGATCCAGTGTCACCACCGCCGGCTCGTGTACGCGCAATGCCTCGATCGCCGAGACGCGATCGCCCGCGACCACGACGCGATAACCGTCGTAAGCCCATTTCAACTGGCGTTGCAGGCCCTCGTCGTCCTCGACGATCAGGAGCACGGGAAGGTCATTGGGGTCGCTCATGCGATTTTCCGTCGGATGCTGCTGGCCGGGTTGGCGGCGAGCATGATGGTGAAGGTGGTGCCGTGGCCGGGCCGGCTATCGACGCTGAGCCGTCCGCCCATCGCCGCGATCAGCGAGCGGGCCTCGAACGAGCCGATACCGAAGCCGTCGGACTTGGTCGATGCGAATGGCTGGAACAGCCGGTTGCGGATGAAATCGCCGTCCATGCCGCAGCCGTGATCAGCGATCGTCACCAGCACCGATCCGCCGCGCTCCGCGACGCGGACGGCCACCGGCTTGCCGGCGGGGCTCGCCTCGACTGCATTTTGGACCAAATGACCGACCGCCTGCTCGAGTCCGATCGGGTCGACCACCGCGCTCAGCGAAGCGTCGCCGAGCAACCGGACGTCGTGGTTGCGGCGATTGGCGGCGATTGCCGACGACAAGATCTCGCGCAACGGGCACGGCTCGCTGCGCTGGGCTCGCTGCGTCGCTTGCGGCGACAGTCGGGCCAACAGCTCGTTCATCTTGCCGACTGAGCTCTTCAGGGTTGCGATCATGTCGGTGCGGAATTCCTGGTTGTCCGCGTGGCGCTCGGCATTGCGCGACAGCAAAGACAATTGGCTGACGAGATTCTTAATGTCGTGAAGGATGAAGGCGAAGCGTCGGTTGAAGTCCTCGAACCGCTGGGCGTTCGACAGCGCTTCCTGCCCGTGGGCCTCGGCCAGCGAGCTCGCTGCTTGCCGGCCAGCGGTGCGCAGCAAATCGAAATCTTCCCAGTCGAGCGCGCGGCGATAATCCGGCGCCGCCAGCAGGACCAACCCGAACAGCCGGTCGTTGTGGATCAGCGGCACACCGGCCCACGCCTTGTCGTCGTCGGCGATCCACGACGGCACGTCGATCACCAGGTCCTTGGGATGGCCCCACCGCCCGCGATAGGCATCGAGTTCGAGGATACGCCCTGAGCTCTCGACCTCGCGCCAGAAGTCCCTGGCACTTTCCATCTCCCCGGCAGGCGGGTTGCGGCCGGGCCAGTTCCACAATGCCGAAGTCGAGAGCGTGCCTGCGGCATCGGTAACCAGCAACAGCCCGCCGGGCGCGTCGGCGATGTCGGCGAAAGCCTTGATCACCCGTTCGCCAAGCGGCGGCGCATCGGTTCCCGCGCGCCCGAGCGTGTCGGTGAAGCGTAGCCATTCGGTTCGATAGTCGTAGCGGTGCTCGAACAGATGCTTGGCAAGCTTGACCTTGGCCCAGCTGCGCGCGCTGGGGCTCGGCAACAGCACCATCGCGGCGACGGTCATGAATGCCAGCAGCACAACCAGCAGGCTTCCCGACCAGTCCCAGCCGGACCCGCGGAGCGCGGTCGCAAGGACCGTCATCACGGCGAAATAGCCGCAGATTGCGAGCAGCGAGAGCGACTGGAAGGTGGCCGCGCGCGACAGGCGAATCCGCCAGCCGTCTTCCTGCTTGGCGCCAAGCGCGAACAAGGGCGCGGTCAGGGCTACGGCGACACCGCGCCAGTCGACCAGCGCCGACCCGGTGCCGGCGCCAAGATAGAAGATGGTGTAGAGGTTGAGATCGTAGATCCAGATCAGCGCCAGCCCGAGTATCGCGAAGCGGATGGTCGATCGGCTCGCGGGCGCGGCCTGCCCATAGAGGTTGTGGACCAGAACCAGAGAACCGGCCGCCCCGGTGATCCGCAACAGGGTCTCGGTCTCGAGCAGCGGGCCGCTGTGGACCACTTGCGAAAGCATGTCGGCGATCAGCTGCAAGCCAAGGACCGCGGACACCGCCCCGTAGACCAGCCTCAAGCCGTGCTGGCGAGCCTCCCCGGTTGCCGACAGGCTATAGAGCAAGGAAACCCAGACCAGGTTGCGGGCGGTCTCGGCAAAGCTCACCAACGGATGGGTGGGGTCGATCGCCGACAGCCAGGCCCAGCACGCGGTCAGCGCAAAGGCGGCTAGCAGGAGCCGATGCCCGTCGAGGCGCGTCCCGGCCCCGAGCCGCCAGATCAGCAGCGCGAGGAACATCGCCGCGGCAAGCGCGTAGCTCCAGAAGGAGATCAGGCCTTCCACGACGGCCGCACTGTCAACTGGTCCGACATGGCCGGCACTGTCGCTAAACTTTACAAAGAAATGCTGAACGCTTCCGAAAATGGCGGTTTTTCAGCATAGGGGCATAAGAGGTGCTCGATGCTCAAGCGACGGATCGGCAATAGCGAATTGGAGATCGCGCCGCTGGCGCTCGGCGGTAATGTGTTCGGCTGGACCGCCGACGAGGCCGCGAGCTTCGCGGTGCTCGACGAGTTCGTGGATGCCGGCGGAACGATGATCGACACCGCGGATGTCTATTCGGCCTGGGTGCCGGGGCATAAAGGCGGCGAAAGCGAGACCGTGATCGGCCAGTGGCTCAAGCGCAGCGGCAAGCGCGACCAAATGGTGAT
The DNA here is from genome assembly GCA_046715575.1 of Sphingomicrobium sp. GTDB lineage: Bacteria > Pseudomonadota > Alphaproteobacteria > Sphingomonadales > Sphingomonadaceae > Sphingomicrobium. The sequence continues at coordinate 4,358 of JBKJYX010000254.1, forward strand.
CGCGACCAAGGTCGGGTTCATGGCGGGGCTGGCGCCGGAGACCATCGGCCCGGCTTGCGAGGCGTCGCTGCAGCGGCTCGGGATCGACTGCATCGACCTTTATTACCAGCACAAAGACGATGAGAGCGTGCCGCTGGCCGACAGCCTGGGGGCTTTCGAAGAGCTGAAGAAGCATGGCAAGATCCGTGCAATTGGACTGTCGCAATTCACTGCACCGCGCCTTGAGGAAGCGATGCAAGTTGCTGAAAAACAAGACTTTACTGAGCCATGCGCGCTGCAGACCTGGTACAATATGGTTGAGCGCGAGAAGCTCGAGGGGCCGCTGGGCGACGCGGCGCAGGCCCACGGCATGGGCATCCTTTCCTTCTACGGCCTCGCCAACGGCTTCCTCACCGGCAAGTACCGCTCGCAGGACGACCTCGGCAAATCTGTGCGCGGGCTGCGCAACGCCGAATATCTCGAAGGCCGGGGGATGCGGGTGCTGGCCGCGCTCGACGATGTGGCAGCCGAGACAGGTGCGGCGCTGGCAACGATGGCGCTCGCCTGGACCATGGCCCAGCCCGGCATCACCGCCCCAATCGCCAGCGCCACCAGCGTCGATCAGGCGCGCGAGCTGATCGCGGCGCTGACCCTGGAGCTGACGCGCGACCAGATCGAGCGGCTCAACGCGGCGAGCAGTTAGTCTCGCGCATCGAGTTGAACGTCCGAATTGGGTGGAAAGCGGGCATTCGCTCAGGCGCCACAATCCGTTCGAGATGCCTGAACGCGCCGGTTGTGCTCATCCCAAAGCTCAAGCCTAACCGGGGTTCCGTATGCGATGGGAACCTTGGTCAGATCGCCTTCTCGGACCAAAGTTAGCTGAGGAAGGCGCGCCGGCCGCACCGGACCATCCATCACCAAAACGTCTCTATCCTTCTCGTGTACGCCTTCGAACCCAAAGCTTCCATTAGATGTAAAGAGCGTCCGGCCGGAGATATTAAACAGCCGCTCCCCAGCTACCGCGTAACACCCTTCGACACGCGACAAATCCTCATTGCTCATTTTGAGCAAGCTTGCTCCAGCGACGGCATAAACGGCCGCGTACAGACCCGCCGCACATACGAGCAGCGCCAACGCCAATCGAATCCGTCTCGGCAGTTTCACGCAGGCATCGTGCCCGGTCAGTTTGATGTCCGCAATGGGTCGAAAGCAGACCTTCGAACGCCTAGCCCTTCTTCAGGATGTCCAGCGCCGCAATCGTCAGGGCTTCGGTCGCCGTGGAAATCACGGTCTCGGCTTCGGGGGCCCAGAACGGGCTGTGCAGCGACGGCAGCCTGGCCGGGTCGCCGTCGGCGGCGTCCCACTTGGCGCGCGGCACCCCGCCGACCCAGAACATCAGGCTCTCGATGCTGTTGTCGGTGTTGTAATAGCGGCCGAAGTCCTCACCCACCATCGGCGGCGGGACCTGGCGCACCCGATCCTTGCCGAAATGCGCGGCGAACAGCGCGGCGGTGGCCGCCGTAAAGTTGGCGGTGTTGAGCACGGCGGGGGTGAACTCGCCTTCGCGAATATGAACGACCGGCATCCGATCCTGCGGCATTCCGGCGGCGATCGCCTCGCCTCGGGCAATCCGGGCAATTCCGTCGAGCAGATGGCGGCGGGTCTTGTCATTATAGCTGCGCACGGTGAGCAGCAGCTTCGCCTCGTCCGAGATGACATTATGCTTGGCGCCGGACTGGAAGCTGCCGACCGTCACCACGGCGGCATCCTGCGGGTCCAATTCGCGGCTGACCAGGGTTTGCAACGCGCCCACGATCCGCGCTCCGAGCACGATCGGGTCCTTGGTCGCATGGGGCACGGCGCCATGGCCGCCGACGCCTTTCACACTGATGTCGACGCTGTCGACGTTGGCGAAGGACGGACCCGGAGTGTAGCCGAGCGTGCCCGCGGGGAGCGACGCGCTGTCATGAAAAGCAAGCGCGTGGGTCGGCTTGGGGAAGCGCGTGAACAGGCCGTCGGCGAGCATTGCCCTCGCACCCTCGCTGGTCTCCTCGCCGGGCTGGAGGATCATCACCAGCGTGCCCGACCATTGGCCCTTCATCGCCGCCAGCCGACGCGCGGTGCCGAGCCAGGCGGTCATGTGCGTATCGTGGCCGCAGGCGTGCATGACGCCGGTCTCGACGCCGGAAAGAGCGGTCGCGCGGACCTTCGAGGCGAACGGCAGCCCGGTCTGCTCGACCACCGGCAACCCGTCCATGTCGGCGCGCAGCAGCAGCACCGGCCCGGGGCCGTTCTTCATCACCGCGACGACGCCGGTCTTGCCGACCTTCTCGGTGACGGTGAAGCCCA
>JBKJYX010000255.1:0-3970 GCA_046715575.1 Sphingomicrobium sp.
TGCATGTTGCGAGCACCGATCTGAAGCGCATCAGCATGTAAGGCGACAAGGTCGAGATCGGCGGTGTCCATGACTTCGGTCACGATCGGGAGATCGAGTTCGTCGCCGATCTCGCGAAGGATCTGCAGCCCCGTAGCGCCGTGCCCGGCAAAGTCGTAGGGGCTGGTGCGCGGCTTGTAGGCGCCAGCGCGAAGGGCAGAAGCGCCAGCAGCCTTGACCGCCAAAGCGGTGTTGCGGGTCTGGTCGCGAGTTTCGACCGCGCAGGGGCCGGCGATTACTTGAAAGGCGGGACCGCCGATCGCCATTCCGCCGATCCGGACAATGGTGTCGTGCGGGTGGAGTTCGCGGCTGACGAGCTTATAGGGCGCGAGGATCCGCTTGACCGATTCGACCATCGGGTGGCCTTCGAGCTGGAGCTCGGCGAGCACGCGCTCGTCGCCCAGCGCGCCGAGAACCACCCTTTCCGCGCCGGGCAGATGCAGGGGCTTGAGACCTTTGTCGGCAATTTGGGCGAGCAGGTCCTGGATGGTCTCCGGCGGGGTGCCGGGCTTGAGTACGATGATCATGGTGCGAGCTTCCGGTAAGGGGCAAAGAAAAAGCCCGCCTGGGGCGGGCCTCATCTGTCAGCGGCGAGAGCGGTTCAGCAGCTACTCGGCCATCGCCAGGCGGACACGCCACGCGCGGGCAGGCGACGCCAACGCCAGCCCAAGGCGGCGGAAGTCATGCACTCAGGGGTGGTCGCGGACGGCATGGATCGGAGTCTAGGCAGCTCCCCGTGGCGCGTCAATCGGCATTGTGAATGACGCAAAGGGTTGAAAAGGCCGCAGAACCCGACGCCCTCAAGTCGCAGAGGCGGTAATCAGCGCGCGCAGCTCCGCGTCTTTGTCGAGCGGGGCCGCGGCGCCGAAGAACAAAGCGAAGCTGCGGCGGGCCTGGCCGATCAGCATCGTCAGGCCGTCGACCGTATGCGCGCCGCTGCCCCGGGCGGCGCGCAGGAACGGCGTCTCGAGCGGCCGGTAGACCATATCGAACGCATCGCTCACTTGGGCGTCACGGACCGCCTCGAGCAGGTCCGCAGGCATCGCCTCACCCCCGTGAAGACCTAGCGGCGTGGCGTTGATGATCAGGGACGCGGACGAGAAGGCCTGCCGCGCCTCGCGAACGGCATAGGGCTGGACTCCGGAGCCAAGCGCGTGTGCGGCGTCCGGCCGGCGCACGACCAGCGTGATGGCCCCGGCGCCCTGCTGGCGGAGCCAGTGAACCGCCGCGCGCGCTGCGCCGCCTGCGCCGATCACCGCGACCGTCTCTCCGCGGATCGGCCGGCCCGCGAGCGCTTCGCCAATGCCATCCACGTCCGTATTCGTCCCGGTCAATCGCGGCCCGTCGCGGCGGACGCAATTGACCGCACCGATGGCCGCTGCCGCATCGTCGATGATTTCCAGCCGCTGCAGAATCGCTTGTTTGTGGGGTGCGGTGACGTTGCAACCGCGCCAGTCCGCGGCCGCACGCCGGGATGCAAGGAACGCCGAAAGATCCGGCGCCGCTACCGCCGTGGCCTTGTAGGCGCCCTCGATGCGGGTCGCTTCGAGCCAGTAGCGATGGACCACGGGCGAGAGCGAATGGCCGATGGGCTGGCCGATCACTTCCGCCCAGGGCGTCATGCTCGATGCTGCCGGCGGGCGAGAAAGTCCTCCACTTCGTCGAGCCGCACATTCTTCGCGACAAAAGCGTGGCCGATGCCGCGCGCGAGGATGAAGGGCACTTGCCCCTCGGAGGCCTTCTTGTCCTGGCGGATGTGGCGCACCAGCGCCGCAGGATCGGCGTCGAACGTGCTCGGCAGCCCCATTGCGTCGAAATGCGCCCACACCCGCTCCGCATCTGCCTCCTCGCAGAGCCCGCGCTCGGCGGAAAAGGCGAAGGCCAGCACCATTCCGATCGCCACCGCCTCGCCGTGCAGCAGCCGCTCGGAAAAGCCTGCGTCGGCCTCGAGCGCGTGCCCGAACGTGTGGCCGAGGTTGAGCAGGGCTCGCCGGCCCGACGCCTCGCGCTCGTCCTCGGCGACGATTGTCGCCTTGGCCGCGACGCTTGTCGCAATCGCTTTGAGCCGAGCGTCGGGGTCGCCCGCCAGCACGGCCGCGCCATGCTCTTCACACCAGCCGAAGAAATCCGGATCGCCGATCAGCCCATATTTGACCACCTCCGCATAGCCGGCGCGCAGCTCGCGGGGCGGCAGCAAGTCGAGCACGGCCGGGTCGATCAGCACCAGCGAGGGCTGGTGGAACGCTCCCACCAAATTCTTTCCGGCGTCGGTGTTGATCGCGGTCTTACCGCCGACGGAGCTGTCGACCTGGGCCAGCAATGTAGTCGGGATCTGCACATAGCCGCAGCCCCGCTTGAGGATCGCCGCGGCGAAGCCGGCAAGATCGCCCACCACGCCGCCGCCGAATGCGACGATATGGTCCTGCCGCACCAGCTCGAACGCGAGGAGCCGGTCCGTCAGCTCCACTGCGCCGCGCCAGCTCTTGGTCGCCTCACCGGGTGGCACGAGGACGGGCAGCGCCTCGATGCCGGAGCAGCCGAGGGCGTCCACCAGGCGGCTGCCGAGCAGCGCCCAGACGGTCTCGTCGGCGACGACGGCGATCCGGCCGCCTCGCGCATACGGGGCGAGCAGCTCGCCGGCACGGGCGAGCAGGCCCTGTTCGATCAGCACGGAATAGCTGCGTGGGCCGAGCGCGACCTTGATTCGCCTCACCGCGGCTCACCGCACTGGGCGCGATGCAGCAACATGTGGTCCGCGATGGTCAGCGCCATCATCGCCTCGACAACCGGCACGCCGCGAATGCCGACGCATGGGTCATGGCGGCCGGTGGTGCGGATCTCGGTTTCCTTGCCTTCGCGGTCGACCGTCCGGAGGGGCGACGGAATGGAGGAGGTGGGCTTGAAGGCGACCCGCACCACCAGGTCCTGCCCAGTCGAAATGCCGCCGACCACGCCGCCCGAATGGTTGGCGAGGAAAAGCGGCTTGCCGTCCGGGCCGGAGCGCATCTCGTCGGCCGCGTCCCGGCCCGTGAGGTGGGCTGCGGCGAAGCCATCGCCGATTTCCACGCCCTTGGCCGCGTTGATCGACATCATCGCTGCCGCGAGGTCGGCGTCGAGCTTGCCGTACACCGGCGCGCCCAAGCCAACCGGCACAGCCGACGCGACGCATTCAACGACCGCTCCGAGCGAATCGCCGTCCTTGCGCGCGGCGTCCAGGCGGGTCGCCCAGCGCCGAACGGCCTGCGGATCGGGGCAGAAGAAGGCGTTAGAATGGATCGCGGCAGGGTCGAGCGCGCCGCGATCAACCGGATCACCGCCCAGCTCGACCAGATAGGCCGTGAACCGCACCTGAGGGACGATCAGCCGAGCGATTGCGCCCGCGGCGACCCGCATCGCGGTCTCGCGCGCCGAACTTCGGCCACCGCCGCGCCAGTCGCGCACGCCGTACTTGGCGTCGTACACATAATCCGCATGGCCCGGCCGATATGCGGCCTCGATCGCCTCATAGTCCCTGACGCGCGCATCCACATTCTCGATCTGCAACGCGATGGGCGTACCGGTCGTGCGGCCCTCGAAGGTGCCCGAAAGGATTCGAACCATGTCGGGCTCGCGCCGTTGGCTCGTGTGCCTGGACGTGCCGGGTCGCCGCCTGTCAAGCCAGGGCTGAATGTCTGTTTCGGTGAGCGGGATGCCCGGAGGGCAACCGTCGACGACACCGCCGATGGCGGGCCCGTGACTTTCGCCCCAGGTGGTGACACGAAGCAAGCGGCCGAAGCTATTGACGCTCATCGTTGCTCTATCGAGGCGCCAAGCGCGCACATCAGCGGGGCAAATTCAGGGAAGCTGGTGTCGATCATCTCCGCCTCGTCCACCTCGCCCGGGCACCGCGAAGCGAGGCCGAGGACGAGGAACGCCATCGCCAGCCGGTGAT
>JBKJYX010000256.1:0-2757 GCA_046715575.1 Sphingomicrobium sp.
GACAGCGACGATCCCGCCGCGATCGTCGCCACCGCTTTGTTTGGCGACGGCGCGGCGGCCGCCGTGGTTACCAGCGGCGAGCATGGTCTTGCCCGCATCACCGGCTCGGCCGAGAAACTGTGGCCCGACACGCTTCGGATCATGGGGTGGGACGTCGAGGATCCGGGTCTCGCCGTCGTGTTCGATCGCGCCATCCCACCGTTCATCGAGGCCGAGCTTGCCCAGGCGGTGGTCGAGATGCTCGGCCAGATGAACGTCGACCGCGGCTCGATCGACCGGCTGTGCTGCCATCCGGGCGGGGTCAAGGTGATCGACGCCATCGAAACCGCCCTCGATCTCCCCAAGGGCGAGCTCAACCTCGAGCGCGAGGTGCTGCGCGATTTCGGCAATATGAGCGCGCCAACGGTCCTGTTCGTGCTCGACCGCCTGATCGAGCGCGGCCTGCCCGAGCGCGTGCTGATGACGGCGTTCGGTCCCGGCTTCACCTGCGCCGGCCTGCTGCTGGAAGCGGCATGACCTGGGCCGCGGTCCTGATTCTCTCGTTGGTGACGGTGCAGCGGCTCGCCGAGCTGTGGCTATCGAACCGCAATACCAAGCGACTCCTGGGTCAAGGCGCGGTCGAAGTCGGCCGTGGCCACTATTCGCTGATCGTCGGGGTTCACGTCGCCTGGCTTGCGGCGCTGTGGTGGTGGGCGCCCGGGCAGCCGATCAGCTGGCCATTGCTCGGGCTGTTCGTCCTGCTGCAGTTGGCGCGGCTGTGGGTGATCGCCACGCTCGGTCCACGCTGGACCACCCGCATCATCGTGCTGCCCGCTGCGCCGCTCATCCGCAACGGTCCCTACCGCTTCGTCGATCATCCCAATTATGTCATTGTCACGCTGGAGATCGCGGTGCTGCCGCTGGTCTTCGGCCTCGTCGAATGGGCGCTGTTCTTCAGCCTGTTGAACGCCGCAATCCTGTCGGTCCGCGTCCGCGCCGAGGAAAAAGCACTGGAAGGTCTCCGCCGATGAAGCTCGCTATTGCCGCCGTTTTCCTCGCCACCGCGAGCTGCGCCACGCCGATCGCGCAGCCGCCAAGCTTCTTCGCCAATCTCTCGGCGCTGTGCGGCAAGGCGTTCGAAGGCCGCATCGCCAGCCCGCCGGTGGCGGCGGACGCCAGCTTCGCCGGCAAGCGCCTCGTCATGCACGTCCGGACATGCTCGGCCGACACCATCCGCATCCCGTTCCACGTCGGCGACGACCGTTCGCGCACCTGGGTCGTGACTCGCACGGCGGCCGGCTATCGCCTCAAGCACGACCACCGCCACGCCGACGGCAGCGAGGACAAGGTCACCCAATATGGCGGCGATACGGTCGCGTCCGGCAGTCCGGTCCGGCAGGAATTTCCTGCCGACGCCTTCACCAAGGCCCTGCTATTGCGCGAGAATAATCCGGCCGGAGTCGACAATGTCTGGGCAGTCGAGGTCCATCCCAAGCGGATGTTCGCGTACGAGCTTCGCCGCCCCAACCGCTTCTTCCGCGCCGAGTTCGACCTCACCCGCCCGGTCGCCCCGCCGCCGCCCCCCTGGGGCAGCGCGCAATAACAGCGCCTTTGGGCCGCCAACCGCCGCTTGCGCCATCGGCAGCACAAGCCTATATCGCACGCCTCTCCTCGACATCGTTAGCGACGTTGAGGCTGGTCTCCTCCCGGAGGCCGGTCGCAGAGCTGTTTTGGATTTTGAAAAGACTTATGGTCGACGAGGTTGCTCTCACCGCATTGATCGAGCCGGAGGTGAAAGCCCTCGGCTACACCCTTGTGCGCGTGGCGATGATCGGCGGCGCGTCGGACCCGACGCTGCAAGTGATGGCCGAGCGGCCGGAAACGCGGCAGCTCGAGCTTGGCGATTGCGAAACCATCTCGCGCCGGATTTCTGAAGTCCTCGACGCCCTGGAAGCGGAAGGCCGCGACTTGATCGACAGCGGCTATCGGCTTGAGGTGAGCTCGCCCGGGATCGACCGCCCGTTGACCCGCCGCTCCGATTATTCCGACTGGGCCGGGCATGAGGCGCGGCTCAAATTCGTGGCGCCGATCGATGGCGCCAGGCAGGTTTCGGGAATCATCGACGGTGTCGACGGCGACACGGTCCGGATTTCGACCACCAAGGGACCCCGCGAAATCCCGTTCGAAGCCATTGCTTCGGCCAAGCTTCTGCTGACCGACGAACTCATCAAAGCCACCGCCCCGCTCGACGCCGAAGGGGCCGATCTCATCAAGATGGAAGGTTAGAACCACATGGCTACCGCCGCTCCCGCGACTGCGGGTCCCGCCGCCAACAAGGCCGAATTGCTCGCCATCGCCGACGCCGTCGCGCGCGAGAAATTGATCGACCGCGGCATCGTCATCGAGGCGATGGAAGACGCGATCCAGCGCGCCGCCCGCGCCCGCTACGGCGCCGAGAACGATATCCGCGCCAAGCTCGACCCGGTCACCGGCGACCTGCGCCTGTGGCGCGTCGTCGAAGTGGTCGACGAGGTTGACGACTATTTCAAGCAGGTCGACCTGAAAGGCGCGCAAAAGCTCCAAGCCGATGCCGCCGTCGGCGACTTCATCGTCGACCCGCTGCCGCCGATCGAGTTCGGCCGAATCGCCGCCCAGGCCGCCAAGCAGGTCATTTTCCAGAAGGTCCGCGACGCCGAGCGCGAGCGCCAGTATGAGGAATTCAAGGACCGGGTGAGCGAAGTCATCACCGGAGTCGTCAAACGGGTCGAGTTCGGCCAT
>JBKJYX010000257.1:0-3120 GCA_046715575.1 Sphingomicrobium sp.
GCCTATGTCGCCAACGCCCATCCCGACTGCCTGCACGACTGCATCTTCCTGATCTGCGACAATTGCGGCCAGACCGTGCACATCGACGACGACAGCCTGTCGGGCGGGGTCCGCGACGCCGCCAAGACCGCCGGCTTCACCGCCCCGCGCCCGGTGATCGAGGTGCGCGGCACGTGCGGGGACTGCGAAGCGGAGTAGGCCGCGGTCAAGGCCGGGATTGCCGACCTGTCCAAGGAAAAAGGGGCGCAACTATCGCTCGGCCGGCCGGGTCCGCTTGGGCTGGTTCGCGCGTGGCCGCAAGGCGTCGCTGACGATCCGCACCAGGCCGGCGGCAAGAACGATCGCGACGTCGGCAATGAGGACAATCAGCGCGTTGTCCAGCAGCTTGTCGAACGTCCACTCGCCGACCAGGCTGCAAACGGATTCATCGCAGCCAAGATTACGAATCAGTAGCAGGAGATAGCCGGCGGCGAGCAGCAGCGCAGCGAACAGCAGGATCATTTGGACGGTGGCGCCAGCGACGCGCAACCAGGCTTGGACGCTGCCGATCGCCGCCTTGGCCGCGGCGGCGCTCAACGCGCCATCCTTACCCGAAAGCAGCGAATCCGAGACCGCCGCGGCCATCGCCGGTGTGCGGCTGCGTCGCGGATAGAGGTAATAGATGTGCGCCAGCAGGAACACCGCCAGCGCTCGGCAGGCGAAGTTCTGGGGCTCGAGCGGCTTGAGATCATTTGGCAGCTCCGCTCGGTCGCGGGCGGGCGGCGTGAATGCATCGAGCCTGGCGGCCGCCGGATCCATTGGGTCGTGCAGGTTGATCCATTCGCAATCGGGTTGGAAGACGGCGGTCTGCTTATTGAGGCAAACAATCCGCGGCCAAATTGCCGCGAACTTGTCGAGCGGACAACCGTAAGTGACCATCCCGGCGAAGCGTTCGAACAGAGCGGCGCGGGCGATCCCCGCCTTTTGCGACAGCCACGGCGGCCGGCGCGGCATCATCGGGTGGGTGATCGGCTTGGCGCCCTTGGCAACAAACGGAGTCTCGGTCTTGAATTTCGCCGGCAGCGCCGTCCACTCGGCTTGGGTCAGATAGTTGGGGAGTGCCAGCTCGGTTTCCTGCAGCGCGTTGAAGGCGGGGACGCAGCCCAGGCTATGGGCGAGGATGAACCACCGGTCATAGGGCCGCTGGACCATCCCGGTGATGCCGCGGACAATCCGCCGCCGGATGGTCGAGCGCATCGGCAGCTCGGGGTCCTCGACCGATCCCCGGCCCGGCCGGACTGGCTGTTCGTAAATCATGACGTCGCCGAGGAACAGCGATATCAGGCTCGGGTCGGGTAGCCTGCGGGTGAAGAAGGCGATCAGCCGCTTGGCCGCCGACCAAGTGACGGCCGTGAGGAGTGCCAGCATGGCGGCACCGAACAAGGCAAAATGGGTGCCCACTCGACGCCGGATCACCGGCCGGTCCTCGCGCGAACGCTGATTGGGAAAGCAGGGCATCACCATGAGCTGGGTGGTGTTGGACGAGCGCGTGCCCTCAGTTATCGCCTCCGCCCCCCACTGGCCGAGGCCCCACAGCCAGAATCTGAGCTGGTCGCGAATGCCGCCCTTTATGCCGAGGTCGGCCCACCACACTTCGTGCAGGTGAAGACGCACGCGGCGCCCGCCCGCCCGCGAGGAGCCCTGCAGCGTTGCATCGATAACAATCCTGGGATCACTGGTCCCGGTCCCGTCGGTGACCGAAAAGCGGGTCACGCCCGGCGCGCTGGCGACAAACGAGGCGATTTCGCGCGCGGTGTCCCTGAGATGATAGAGCTGTTTCTGTTCGCCCATGCCGTGGACGACCAGAAGCCCGATGTTTTCCGTCTTCGCTGGCATACCTTCCCCCGGCATTGTGCAACGATTCGGCGGCGCAAGGCTGCACCGGCGAGGGGATGACGTCAATGACGGCGGTTACGCGCTTGCTTTCCCAGTGGCGGATTAGGCGCTAGAGGCCGCAGCCATGTCCGACCGCCCGGAAACGCTGCTCCTCGACACCATCGCCTCGCCCGCCGACATCCGCGCGCTGGGCAAGGCGCAGCTGCCGCAGCTCGCCGACGAGCTTCGCCAGGAGGTGATCTCGGCGGTGTCGGTGACCGGCGGGCATTTGGGCGCCGGGCTCGGGGTGGTCGAGCTGACGGTCGCCGTCCACTATGTGTTCGACACGCCCAATGACAAATTGATCTGGGACGTCGGCCACCAGGCCTATCCGCACAAGATCGTCACCCGGCGGCGCGACCGCATCCGCACGCTTAGGCAGGGCGGGGGGTTGTCCGGTTTCACCCGGCGCAGCGAGAGCGAATATGACCCGTTCGGCGCGGCGCACAGTTCGACCTCGATCTCGTCGGCATTGGGCTTCGCGGTCGCCGCCAAGCTGTCGGACGAGCCGGGGCGGGCGATCGCGGTGATCGGCGACGGCGCGCTGTCGGCGGGCATGGCCTATGAGGCGATGAACAATGCGGGAGCCGCCGGCAACCGGCTGGTCGTGATCTTGAACGACAACGACATGTCGATCGCGCCGCCGGTGGGTGCGCTGAGCAATTCGCTGGCGCGGCTGGTGTCGTCGAACAAATACCTCACGCCGCGGCGGCTGGCCCAGAAGCTGGCCAGGCGAATGCCGGGTCCGATCCATCGCTGGGCGCGGCGGGTCGAGGAATATACCCGCGGCTTCTGGACCGGCGGGACCTTGTTCGAGGAACTGGGATTTTACTACGTCGGCCCGGTCGACGGGCACGACGTGCGGGCGCTTGTCGAAATCCTCGAAAATGTCCGCGACGCGCCCGAGGGGCCGATGCTGGTCCACGTCGTCACCAAGAAGGGCAAGGGCTACGCGCCGGCCGAGGCGGCGGCCGATAAATATCACGGCGTGGTCAAGTTCGACGTCGTCTCGGGCAAGCAGGACAAGGGGCCGGGCGGCGGGCCGCCGAGCTACACTTCGGTGTTTGCCAATGCGCTGCTCGCCGAGATGGAACGCGACGAGAAAGTGGTCGCGATAACCGCCCCGATGCCGTCTGGAACCGCGCTCGACAAGCTCGAGGCGAAATTCCCTGAGCGGACGATCGACGTCGGCATCGCCGAGCAGCA
>JBKJYX010000258.1:0-6440 GCA_046715575.1 Sphingomicrobium sp.
GCCAATGGGCGGTCGCCTTGTTCGATCGCCACCGCGGCGCGGGTGAACAAGGCCGATGCGCGAACCGCGTCGGTGCCGTCGTTCGCGAGCGCGTCAAGCCGCTGCGGCACCGTCGCCAGCCTGCCAACGCCGATGTCGGTATAGACCTGGGCCAGCGCCTCGGAGTCCGCGGCCGCGTCCTGCTTCTGCTTGTCCTGCCAGTACAGCCAACCCCCGACCGCGGCGAGCAGCAGGACCACGCCCGCGATCCACAGCGGGGCGTATCTGCGCGCCATCGTGCCCAGTTGGTCGCGGCGAAGATTCTCATCGACTTCGCGAAGGAAGGTTTCACCGGTGTCCGGGGTAAGCGCCAAGACGTGCCTCAACTCATTCGATCAGGAATTTCAGGTGCCGGCGGCTTCCTTCCTCAGGTGACATGAACGGAAGCTGGCAGCGCCGCCTCTAGCCGCTCAAGCGGCAAAGGCAAACCCTCATCAAGCCTTCGGCCTATAGGTCTGGTCGGCGGTCGGGAAGGCACGCGAGCGGACTTCGGCGGCGTAGGTCTCAGCCGCGGTGCCGATCTCGCTGGCGAGGTCGGCGTAGCGTTTGACGAAGCGCGGCGTGCGCTCGAACAGGCCGAGCATATCCTCGGTGACCAGCACCTGGCCATCGCATTGCGCCGAGGCGCCGATGCCGATCACCGGGGCGGCCACTCCTCGCGCAACCTTGGTCGCGATCTCCTCCAACACCCCTTCGACGACGATGCAGAAGGCGCCCGCCTGATCCACGGCCTTGGCGTCGGCGAGTATCTTATCGGCTTCCGCCTTCCCCTTGCCGCGCGCACCGTAGCCGCCGAGCACATTGACCGCCTGCGGGGTCAAGCCGACATGGCCGATGACCGGAATCCCACGCTCGGTCAGGAAGCGGATGGTCGGCGCCATGGCCTCGCCGCCCTCGAGCTTGACCGCCGCGCAGCCGGTCTCCTTCATCACCCGCGACGCCGAGGCGAACGCCTGGTCCGGCGAGCCCTCATACGATCCGAACGGCATGTCGACCGCGACCAGCGCGTGCCAGCTGCCGCGCACCACCGCGGCGCCGTGCGCGCACATCATTTCCAGCGTCACCGGAATGGTCGACGGCAGGCCGTAGATCACCTGGCCGAGGCTGTCGCCGACCAGCAGCATGTCGCAATGCGGGTCGAGCAGCTGCGCCATCCGCATGGTGTAAGCAGTCAGCATAACGATCGGCTGCTCGGTCGCGCCATCACTCTTCCGCGCACGAATGGCCGGCGCGGTCATGCGCTTGCCGGGCACCGGCGTCGGCGTCGCCCGGCTGGTGCTGGTATCGATGGTGAAGGTCGACATGCGCGGCGTTTAGCCGACCACTGCTATTGCAGCCACCCCCGCTGCCTGGAGTGACGGGCGAACCAGAAGATCGTCCAGGTAATCGCGGTGATGACGATCGCCAGCAGCAGGTCGTTGGCCGACATGTTCTCGCGCAACTGGGTCACTACCAGCAGCCCGGCCAGCCAGACCAGAACGGCGATCAGCGACGCCATCAGCAGCATTTCGGCGTACTTGCGTTTCATCACCAGCATGATGGTTCCAGCCAGGCCAACCCACACCGCGAGGGCATAGGCCGCGGTCACCCACGTCGGCTCAGCGTCGTAGGCGGCGCGCTGGTCGAGCGGCATGGCGGCCGGATCGGCGAGGACGTGCATCAGGTACATGATGCAGCCGAGCCCCATGAACAGCAGCGAGGCGATTGCGGCCGGCAAATACCAGGCGGCGACCGGGCGCGGTGCGAACTCTTCGTCCATCAACTCTTCCCCTGATTGCACCGATTGCGCTGGAGCCTGCTCCGGATGCGGGGCGAGCGCAAGACGGTGCCGCATGGGACAATCCGGCGCCTGCCGTCGCCAACCAGCCCGGCGCGATGCGGCGGATCAAGTCAGCTAGGCAGCGACCGCCTAGCCTTCGATAATGACCTTGGTGCCCATGCTGGTCAGGCCGAATAGTCGCTCGGCGAACTTGGTCGGCAGCCGGACACAGCCGTGGCTGGCCGGATATCCGGGGTTGGGGCCGCCGTGGAAGGCGATGCCCTTGTCGTCGTACATCTGCATGAACGGCATCGGCGCATTGTCATATTTGCGGCTGAAGCCAAGCTTTTGCTTGCGCATCACCGCCCAGAAACCGAGCGGGGTTTCCATGCCCTTCTTGCCGCTGGAGATGGTGGTCACGCCGACCAGCCGGTCGCCGCGATAGACGTAGAAGAGTTGGGTCAGGAGGTCGATGACGATCCGCGTTTCGCCTTCTTCCGGAATGGCCGTTAGCCAGCGATATTGACCGGGCTTGAGCGCAAGCCGCCCGAACACGGCCACAGCGTCCGTATAAGCCTGGGGGGCGTTGCCCTGGGTCCAGCGGTAAGGGAGCGGCGTGGGCTCGGCCACCCGGATCGGCGGCGAGGCAACCCGCTGCGGCACGGTCGAGCAGCTGGCCAACGCCACCGCCGCTCCAGCCGCCAGAAATGACCAGATTCTTCTCATCACGACTCCCGACAACCGACTGCTGGGCTCAGTGCACAGCGGAAAGTCGGCGTCGGGTCAAGTACAACGGCCGGCGTTAACCTTCTGTTAAATCAGCCGAAGTGTCGCCGGCCGTGAGTCAGACAATCGCGTCGATCACCGTCTGGATGACCCGCGTCTGCGGATCGACCCGGTAGATGTTTCCGTCGGCATAGCGGTACCAATTGTCCGGCGTGTCGTAATATTGGCCGCGATAGCCAAGCGGCACATTGTACGCATCGTAACCCGACGGCAGCACCTGGCCGACCCCGAGGCTCTGCCCGGTCAGCAACGCCGCGATCGACTGTACCAGCCGCGTGTTCGAGTCGACCTGGTAGATCCCGCCGTTGGCATAGCGGTAATCATAGCCCGCCGTGTCGTAATAGAGGCCGTCGTAAGCCGAGGGGACCGCGTAGCCCGCATTGGCCGCCATCGGATAGCCGACCGCGTAGCCGTCGTACGACACCGGGACCATCGACTGGATCATCCGCGTGCGCGGATCGACCCCGTAGATATTGCCGTCGTCGTAGCGGTACCAATTGTCGGCGGTGTCATAGTAGTTCGAACGATAGGCTTCCGGCACGTTGTAGGCGTCGTAGCCGGTCGGCAGCATCTGGCCGATGCCGAGGTTCTGGCCGGTGACCAGCGCGACCAGCGCCTGGACCAGCTGGGTCGACGGATCGACCTGGTAGATCCCGCCATTGGCGTACTGATAATTATACCCCGGCGCGCCGTAGTAGAGATCCTGGTAGCCGTAGGGGACGGAATAGGCCCCATAGCCACCGTATCCGCCGTAATTGCCATATCCCCCGTAATCGCCGTAGCTCGCATAGGACGGCGCCGGATAGCCGACCGTGTAGCCGCCGTATGAAACGGGATACATCCCCTCGATCATCCGCGAGTAGGGATCGACCTGGTAGATGTAGCCGTCGTCGTAGCGGTACCAGGCGTCGTTGGTGTCGTAATATTGGTCGCGATAAGCGTACGGCACGTTGTAGGTGTCGTAGCCCATCGGCATCATCTGGCCGACGCCGAAGCTCTGCCCGGTGAGCAGCGCCACGACCGCCTGGATCATCTGCGTGTCGCTGTCGACGCGATAGATCGCGCCGTCGCCGTAGCGGTAGTCATAATCCGGCGTGTCGTAATACAGGCTGCGATAGCCGTAGGGCACGTTGTAGCTCTGATAGCCGTAGGGCATCATCTGACCGACGCCGAACGCGCCACCGAGCAACGGGAACAGCCCCGTCACCAGATTGCTGTCGCGGTTGAGCTGGTACAGATACCCGTCGTTGTAATTATAGTCGTAGTAGCTGTTCGGCACGGCGTTGTAGAGCGAGCTATAGCGCTGCGCCGCATAGTCGCCGTACCAATCCTGGTTGAGTGGCGCGAAACTCTGCCGCTGAGCATCGCTCAGCCGCTCGCCGACCGAAGCCAGCGGGCGCGTGCCCCAGCGCTCACGGCGGGAATTGTCAAACAACGCGCGCTGCGCTGCCCGATTGTCAAACTGAGCGGAGCGCCGGTCGAAGCGCTGCTGCGCCTGGGCGAAACGCTCGGTCTGCCGCTGCTGCTTAAGCTGCTGCTTGAGGGAACGGTCGCCCATCTGGGCACGCTGTTCGACCTGACGCATCTGCCGCTCTGGACGAGCGCGCTGAACGCGCTGTTCGACCTGACGCATCTGCCGCTCGGGCCGGGCGCGCTGCACGCGCTGCTCGACCTGGCGCATTTGCCGCTCGGGCCGGACGCGCTGCGCGCGCTGTTCGACCTGGCGCATCTGCCGCTCGGGACGGACGCGTTGCACGCGCTGTTCGACCTGGCGCATCTGCCGCTCGGGACGAGCCCGCTGCTCGGCTTGCTGGGCCTGCTGTGCGGGCGCCTGCGCGCGCTGCTTGCCGCCACGGGCTTCAGCCTTGGCTTGCGCCTGTTGCGCCTGCTCGGGGGTCTGGTCTGCGGGCTTCCCGCCCTTCTCGGCCTGGGCCGGAGCGGTAATGGCGAGTGCCGCAACGGCGGCCATCAAAATGGTCCTGTTCATCGGTCTTTCCTGAAAACGTTCAATCTGGACCGACTTTGGCAAAAATCGCATGATTACAATATGAACGTCCGGCCGGACTCGCCCGGCGCAAGGTGTTTCAACCCGCCGCCGGCTCGATTCAGCGCTGCGTCATCGGGGGTTCATGTGCCTAGCCGACCACTGGTCGATCAACGCGCCGCGCTTCCCCGCCGTTCCACGTTACCCACCCTGGCGGAAGCCGCGGCAAATGGGTTCATTCGACTCGGTTCGAACTACCCCTGCCAAGCTCACGGACGTGCACGCTCTTGATGTTGGTGAACTCGCGGATGCCGAAGGCGGAGCATTCGCGGCCGTAGCCCGAATGCTTGACACCGCCGAACGGCATGCGCGGATCGGAGCGGACATTCTCGTTGACGAAACTCAGGCCCGCCTCGAGCTCTTGCGCCGCGATCCGCCGGCCGCGGCCGACATCGCCGGTGAGCACGCCGGAGCCAAGGCCAAACTCGCTGGCGTTGGCGATGCGGATGGCGTCGGCCTCGTCGTCGGCGGCGATGATCGCGGCGACCGGCCCGAATACTTCCTCGTCATGCGCCGGCTGCCCGGACCGGACATCGGCGAGCACCGTCGCCGGGTACCAGGCCCCCGGCCGGTCGGGAACTTCGCCGCCGAGCAGCAATCGCGCGCCATTGGCGATGCTCCTGGTCACCTGGGCGTGAATCTCGTCGCGGGCGTGGGTGCTTTGCAGCGGGCCGAGCCTGGTTTTCTCGTCGCGCGGATCGCCCAGTTCATAACCGCGCATCGCCTCGACCATCGCGTTCTCGAAGGCCTCGAGCACGTCGCGGACGACGATGAAGCGCTTGCCGGCGATGCAGCTCTGGCCGCCGTTGACCATCCGCGCCGCCGCGCAGACCTTGGCCGCCGCGGCGATGTCCGCATCCTCGAGCACGATATAGGCGTCCGAGCCGCCAAGCTCGAGCACGCACTTCTTCAGCACGCCGCCGGCGGCGGTGGCGACACTTTTCCCCGCGACGACGCTTCCCGTCAGCGTGACCGCGGCGACATGCTCATCCTCGATCAGCGCCTTCACCTCGCTGCTCGGCAGCAGCAGGGTTCGAAACAGGTCCCTGGGGAAGCCCGCCTCGTGGAACGCGCCTTGGATCGCCAGTGCGCAGCCGGGGACGTTACTGGCGTGTTTGAGGAGCGCGCCGTTGCCGGCCATCAGCGCCGGGGCGGCGAAGCGGAACACCTGCCAGAACGGAAAATTCCACGGCATCACCGCGAGCACCACGCCCAGCGGATTGAACGTGACGAACGCCTCGGGCCCGCCGATGTCCACCGGCTCGGGCGCGAGGTAGGTTTGCGCGTGCTCGGCGAACCAGTCGCACTGGAACGCGCATTTCTCGATTTCGGCGCGGCCGTCGGCGAGGGTCTTGCCCATCTCCTCGGTCATCAGCGCCGCATATTCGTCGCTTCGCCGGCGCAGAATTGCAGCTGCCTCGCGCATCAGCCCGGTGCGGTCCGCAAAGGCCGTTCGCCGCCATGTCTCAAACGCCGCGCGCGCGGCGGCGGCAGTGACGCGAGCGTCGTCGATCGTGTGCGCCGGATAAGAGCGCCCCGGCTCGCCGGTCGCGGGGTTGGTGGTGTGCAAGCGCACTGGCTCTCGTGTCTCGGCAACGGCGGCACTGCCTTCAAGCTGGTCGCCCATCAGCCGCTCCTTATATTGCTCAATCGGTCAGTCGCCGGCGGAAGGTCTCGGGCAGGAACAAAATTCCCGCGACCAGCGTCACCAGCGCGACGGTAATCGGGTACCAGAGCCCGTAATAGATATCCCCCGTCGCGGCGACCATGGCGAAGGCGGTGGTCGGCAGGAACCCGCCGAACCAGCCGTTG
>JBKJYX010000259.1:0-5615 GCA_046715575.1 Sphingomicrobium sp.
GGGTCGTGATGCCGCGCGCCTTCGCCACGGCGCAGGTGCCGGGCACGTACTGCACCTCGAAGGTCAGCGAACCCGGGCTCTCCATGAAGATGGCGCGAGTCTTGTCTGAGATCATGGCTTCGATCTCGTCCGGGCTCGCCAGCGGATCGTAATAGCGGGTCGCGACCCCGAAGCGCTTGAGCCATTGGTCGCAGAACGTGCGCGTCGGCCCATAGACGCTGTCGACTATCAGCAACTCGTCGCCCGGCTCGAGCACGCTCATCAGCGCGAACGCCACCGCCGCCGCGCCGGACGGGAGGAGCCGCGTGCCGGCCGCGCCCGGTTCCAACTCGGTCAGCGCTTCGGCCAGCGACCATTGGGTCGGGGTGCCATTACGGCCGTAGTTCAGCACGCCATCGCGGGGTGGGGAGGCGTCGTTCATCGAGGCGACGTCCTCGAACAGCACGGTCGAGGTGCGCGATACCGGCACATTGACCATGCCCTGCAGCCACTCGTCGCGGCGGCCGCCGTGGGCGATTTTCGTATCCGGCCGAGTGCCGGGCCGCTTGGGTTGGTCGCTCATGGCATCGCTTTAGCTCGCTCGCCGGCAAATCGAAACGATGGCTATGTCATCCGGAAGGAAGTCCGGACCGTTCGTCGAACGGCTAATTGCGAACAGCAGGTGTTGATGCGACACACGCCTTCGTTCCTGGAGGGGTACCATCCATGCTCGACCTGTCACGCCGCGAGGCGTTCGTGTCCGCCGCCGCACTCGCGGCGCTTGCCGTTGGCGTGCCGAGCTGGGCGCTGGCGCAGGCCACCGCGGACGGCGGCGCTGCCGCCTGGGACCTTGCCGAAATCTACCCGAGCGACGCTGCCTGGGAGGCCGAGCGCAAAGCGATCCAGGCGCAGATCCCGTCGCTGCTCCAATATAAGGGCAAGCTGGGCCAAAGCGCGGCGGGCCTGAAGGCCGCGCTTCAGGCGCAATCCGACCTCAACAAGCGTGCGTCGCGGCTTTACACCTATGCGTCGCTGAAGGCCGACGAGGACCTGCGCGTCGCGGTCAATCAGGAGCGCAAGAGTCAGGCGCAGGACGTGTTCACCGCGCTTGGCGAGGCGACCGCCTGGGCCAGTCCGGAAATCGTCGCTCTCGGCGCCGCGAAGGTGAACGGGTTCATCGCTGGCGACCCCGGGCTTAAGAAGTTCGCCTTTGGCCTGCGCGACGTCATCCGCCAGGCGGCGCACACCTTGTCGCCCGCCGAGGAGAAGTTGCTTGCTTCGGCCGGAACGCCGCTCGCGGGACCGAACGACATTCGCGACCAGCTCGCCGCCTCCGACATCCCGCGGCCGACGGTGAAACTGAGCGATGGGCGCGAGATCCGGCTCGACGACCAGGGCTATACGATCGCCCGCGGGGCACCGAACCGCGCCGATCGCAAGCTGGTCTTCGACAAGTTCTGGGGTAGCTACAAGGCGTTTGAAAACTCGCTCGGGACCGCGCTTGCCGCCCAGGTGAAGGGCGACATGTTCCGGGCCAAGGCGCGCAAGTACGACAGCGCCCTGCAGGCCGCGCTCGACGGTAGCAACCTGCCCGAGGCGGTGTATCGTGCGCTGATCGCGGAGACCAACCGCGGGCTGCCGGTGCTGCACCGTTATTTCGAGCTGCGCCGGCGGATGCTCGGCCTGGCCGACATGGGCTATTGGGACATCTATCCGCCGCTGGTGAAGTCGGACCGGTCGTACAGCCTATCCGAGATGCGGGAGCTGACGCTGGAAGCGGTCAAGCCGCTCGGCCCCGAGTACGGCCGCATGTTCGCCGAGGCGAGCGCCAAGCGCTGGATGGATCCGTCGCCGCGGCCGGGCAAGGCGTCGGGGGCCTATATGCAGCCGGGGGCCTATGACGTTCACCCCTATGTCTTGATGAACCTTAGCGACAAATATGACGGGATCGGCACCTACGCCCACGAGTGGGGACACGCGATGCATACGCTGCTCGCAAATGCGGCCCAGCCGTACGAGCTGGCGAGCTATCCGACGTTCACCGCCGAAGTCGCCTCGACGACGCACGACGTGCTGATGTCGAACACGCTGGCCGAGCGTGCCAAGACCAAGGAGGAGAAGCTCTTCTACCTCGGCCAGATCATGGAGAATTACCGCGGGACCTTCTTCCGCCAGTCGATGTTCGCCGAATTCCAGCTCGCCATCAACGACCTCGCGACCAAGGGCGAGGCGTTGTCGGGCGAAAAGATGTCCGCCCTCTATCTCGACCTGTTGAAGCGCTATCACGGGCCCAAGGTGATGATCGAGCCGGTGTACAGCGCCGAGTGGATGTACATCCAGCATTTCTACTTCGGCTTCTACGTTTGGCAGTATGCGACCTCGATCACGGCTGCGAACTTCTTCGCCCAGAAGGTGATGCATGGGACGGCCGCCGACCGGGACCGCTATCTCGCGGTGCTGCGCGCGGGCGGGTCCGACTACGGCTACAATCTGCTGAAAACGGGCGGGCTCGATATGGCGACAGTCGAGCCCTATCGCCTGATCATCGCGAGTTTCAGCAAGGTGCTCGATCAGGCCGAGGCGCTGCTCTGATACGAAAAGAGCGGCCCACTCGGACCGCCCTTTTTGTATCGCAGAAAGGGCATTGAAGACGATCTTGCTCGAGCCTGGCTTGATCCACACGCGAGAGCGACGGTAACCCCGAGGAATTTGGGCCGGGCATATGCCCTCTCGGTAAAAAAGGGGGTTGCTAGCCAACGCAGAAAAGCGCAATTTCCTTTGCAGCCGAGTCTCTTAAATTAGGGGCTATTTATGGCTGTCTCCAACCTCGTAATCCAAAGATCAATCGGCAAAAAGCTTTCACCTGCTGTCGAGCGGCGCCGCGATATACTGCTGAAAGCAGTTCCCCAAATAGAGGAGTACTACAAGAAGCTTAGCCGCAGTAAACTGCCGGAGTTAGACAAATTGAGCCCCCAGGCCCGTCAGGCCGTGCTCAACCTCTACAACAAAGCGGTCGCTGATGGGCGCTTCGTCGATCTTTTGAGGACTGATCCCGTCGCCGCGGCCGAGAAGCTCCGTGTCAAGATCGATCCGTCGCACTGGCGGGCTGTCCAGTCTGTCGCTGACAAGATCCGTAATCCCGGCGGTCCGGTCGAAGGGCCGCTTGAGGCGGTGATCGCCGTCGTCGTAGTGATCGCCTGGGCCAAGCCGTCCGAGGGCATCATCATCGACGAATCGGCAATGGTGCACGCAAAGCTTTAGCCCTTCGCAATCACAGCTGAGTTGGAGAAAGGCAAATGGCACCGTCCCTCGTTTTGGCGAGCATGCCTTGGGCGCCCGTCACCGAGCCATCACTTGCCCTAGGAATTCTCACCGCACAGGCGCGGAAAGCGGGTATTCGGGCAAAGGCGATACACCTCAACATCGACTTGCTCGAGCATGTGACTTTCGACACCTACGTTAAAGTCGCGGAATATTGGGGCGTCAACGAATTCGTCTTTACGGAGCTGATGTCGCCTGGTGTCGATGACGCACAGGTCGAAGCTCTCGTCGATCGTTGCGCCGAACATTTGAGCGGCGATCGTCAGGACCCGCGTTACGAGACGATCGAAGCATTGCTGGAGATGCTGCTCAAGTTCCGATTCGAGGTCGCACCCGGCTATCTTGAGCGCTGCGCTGATAAGGTTTTGGCGGAAGAGCCGACGCTGTTGGGTCTGACTTGCATGTTCGATCAGACGCTGGCGTCGGTAGCGCTCGCCCAGATTGTCAAACAGCGCGCGCCGGACACGATGGTGATACTCGGCGGCTACGCGGTGCAAGGGCCGCCGGGTGAGCAGGTGTTGAACAGTTTTCCTTGGATTGACGCAATCGCTCGCGGCGACGGCGAGGCTATGATCGTTGATCTCGCCAAGGCTTCAGTCGGCGAGCATAAGCTACACGAGATCGACGGGATGCTCACCCGCGGTCAACTGCCCCGGCCCCTTCGCAATGCCAATCTCCAGAAGAGCCCGGATCCAGATTACACCGACTGGTTTGTCGATGTCGCCGCGCTCGAGCGTGATACTGAAGTGAAGATAATGACCGGCACGCTTCCAGTCGAAAGCTCGCGCGGCTGCTGGTGGGGGCAGCACAAACATTGCGTATTCTGCGGCATCGACGAGGACACGCTCAAGTTCCGCAACAAGAGCTCCGACCGCACATATGAAATGCTCGAATATATGCGAGAGACCTACGGCGACTTCGAATTCCGTTTCGCCGACTATATTCTTCCCAAACCCTATTTCGATGAGCTTCTGCCGCGTCTCGCGAAGCGTGAGCCGCCGTACAGGCTTAAATGCGAGATAAAGGCCAACCAGTCCCCGGACCGGGTCCGCGCCCTCAGCCGGGCCGGCTTCAAGGAAGTCCAGCCGGGAATTGAATCTTTCTCTTCCGGCGTGCTCAAGCTCATGGACAAGGGCGTCAGCGGCATTCAGAATGTCTCATTGATCAAGCACGGCTATCTCAACGAAATCGTCATCCACTACAATTTCCTCTACGGCATCCCCGGCGAGACGCCTGAGCAGTATCGCGAGATGCGCTGCAATATCCCTCGCCTCTATCATCTAACGCCGCCAGTCAGCCGCAGCGAGGCTATCGTCACTCGCTTTGCTCCGCTTCAGGCGGATCCAACGCGTTTCGGCTATACGACCGCACCGGTCCATCACCGCTGTTACGATGTGCTGTTCAGCAAGGAAGTACTCGCCAAAACGGGCATTTCGCTCGACGATTATGGTTATTATTTCGCACGATATCGCGATTTCGATGAGGATATGCTCGATCTTTATAATCAATGCGTCGCACAGATAAACCATTGGAAGGAGCAGCACCGCGAACGCGAAGTGACGCTCGATTACGAGGACGACGGCAAGGAGCTTCGCTTCCGCGATACGCGCTACGATGAAGAGCGAATCATTGTCTTTGAAGCAGTCCCACGCGCGGCCTACCTCGCTTGCGACGAAGCGCCCATCGGATTCAAGCGGCTGGCGGCATCGGTGTGCGCCGAACTCGGATGTGAGGAGGGCGAGGTCGCCGAGGCGATCGATGCACTCGACGAGGAACGCCTAATCTGGCGTGAGGATGACCGGGCGTTCGGCCTTGCTGTCCCCCGCGCCATTGCCGACGCACGGCTCGCATCCAATTGGCGTTCCCAATGGATATCGATTTACCGTTGACGGCCCTGGTCGGTGGCTTGCCCGCAGGAGGAGGAACAGGCGATCGCTTGGGCGGCGGGCCCAGGGCTGACAAGGGGTGGCCCCGAAGCTCCGGACCACCCTTCCATGACGAACGGGGGTGAGCGCTAGCGCTTCGAGAACTGGAAGCTGCGGCGGGCCTTGGCGCGGCCGTACTTCTTGCGCTCGACGACGCGGCTGTCGCGGGTCAGGAAGCCGGCGCGCTTGACCATCGTGCGCAATGCCGGCTCGAACCGGGTCAGCGCCTGGGCGATGCCGTGCTTGACCGCGCCCGCCTGGCCCGACAGCCCGCCGCCCTTGACGGTGGCGATTACATCATACTGACCCGCGCGATCGGTGATTCCGAACGGCTGATTGATGACCAGGCGCAGTGTCGGCCGCGCGAAATAGACTTCCTGTTCGCGGCCG
>JBKJYX010000260.1:0-4473 GCA_046715575.1 Sphingomicrobium sp.
GACCAGGACCGCGGCATTGCGTTTGCAGTGGCGGCACACGCGATAGAGCGCGCGAAAGTCGCTGCTGGCGTAGACGACAGTCATTTTCTCGCTGCGATCCGCGTCCTCCGTCATTCCACCGTGACACTCTTCGCCAAATTGCGGGGCTGGTCGACGTCGGTGCCTTTCAGGACCGCGACATGATAGGCGAGGAGCTGCACCGGCACCGCATAAACCAAGGGCGCGATCAGCGGGTGGACCTCGGGCATCTCGATCGTGGCGATCGTGCCTTCGCCCGCCGCGGCAATTCCCTTCGCGTCGCTGATCAGCACGATCTGGCCGCCGCGCGCGCGCACCTCCTGCATGTTGCTGACGGTTTTCTCGAACAACGGCCCGGACGGCGCCAGGACGATCACTGGGACGTCCTCATCGATCAGCGCGATCGGCCCATGCTTCATCTCGCCGGCGGCATATCCCTCGGCGTGGATGTAGCTGATTTCCTTGAGTTTGAGCGCGCCTTCGAGCGCCATCGGATAGTCGGGGCCGCGGCCCATATAGAGCACGTCGCGGGCCGGCGCGATCAGGTGCGCCATGGCGGCGATGTCCTCGTCGTGGCCGAGCGCCGCGTTGATCGCCGCCGGCGCCTCCTGGAGGTGGGCGACGATCTCGCGCTCTTCATCGCGGCTCAGCCGACCCTTGGCTCGCGCCAGATTCGCCGCCAGCGCCGCCAGCACCGCCAGCTGGCAGGTGAACGCCTTGGTCGAAGCGACGCCGATCTCCGGGCCGGCGTGGGTCGGCAGCAACAGGTCCGCTTCGCGCGCCATCGAGCTGGTGGGCACATTGACCACCACCGCGATCCGTTGCTGCTCGGCCCGCGCGTGGCGCAGCGCGGCGAGCGTGTCGGCGGTCTCGCCCGACTGGCTGATGAACAAGGCCAACCCACCCGGCTCCAGCACCGGCTGGCGATAGCGGAACTCGCTCGCGACATCGATGTCGACCG
The DNA here is from genome assembly GCA_046715575.1 of Sphingomicrobium sp. GTDB lineage: Bacteria > Pseudomonadota > Alphaproteobacteria > Sphingomonadales > Sphingomonadaceae > Sphingomicrobium. Next base: position 980 of record JBKJYX010000260.1, read on the forward strand.
GCACCCGGGCGAATTGCTCAAACCAATATTTGGCGACCATGCCGGCATAGAAACTGGTGCCGCAGGCGACCATCGTTACCCGGTTGATGGCCGAGAGGTCGAGGTCGCCCGTCGGCAACGCGACCTCACCCTCGAACGGCCGGACGTAGCTTTGCAGGGTCTGAGCGACCACGATCGGCTGCTCGAAAATCTCCTTGCGCATGAAATGGGCATGGTTGCCCTTGTCGATCCGTGTCGCCGACGCCCCGGATTCGACGATCTCGCGCTCCACCGCATGGTTGCCGCGGTCGAAGATTTCGACCCGGTCGCGACGCACGGCGGCCCAGTCGCCCTCTTCCAGATAAGCGATTCGCTGGGTCAGCGGCGCCAGCGCCAGCGCGTCCGACCCGAGATAATTCTCTTGCCCGCCATAGCGGACGGTCAGCGGCGCCCCCATCCGCGCGCCGATGATCAAATCCGGGTGGTCGCGGAACAGGAAAGCGATCGCGAACGCGCCGTGCAGCCGCGGCAGCACCGTCGCCACTGCAGCTTCCGGTGTCGAGCCGCGCTCGATCTCGCGCGCCACCAAATGCGCAACCACCTCGCTGTCGGTCTCCGATGCGAACTCGCGGCCATCGGCGATCAGCTCGTCGCGCAGCGGCTTGAAGTTCTCGATGATGCCATTGTGGACCAGCGCCACCGGCCCGGCGATGTGCGGATGGGCGTTGTCGACGGTCGGCGCGCCGTGGGTCGCCCAGCGCGTGTGGGCGATGCCGATCGTCCCGCCGAGCGGAGTCCGCTTGAGCTCGGCGGCAAGATTGTCGAGCTTGCCCTCGGCCCGCCGCCGCTCGAGCTTGCCGCCCTCGATGGTGCAGATGCCGGCCGAGTCATAGCCGCGGTATTCGAGGCGCTTCAAACCGTCGAACAGCCGCTGCGCGACTTCGCTATTCCCGGCAATCCCAACAATTCCGCACATTATTCGGCGGCTTTCTTCGCCGCCTTCGACGCGCGGAATTTCTTGGCCCAGCCGGCAACGCCCTTTTGCTGGCCGCGCGCGACCGCCAGACTGTCCGCCGGCACGTCCTCGGTGACCACCGAACCGGCGCCGATCACCGCGCCGTCGCCGATCATCACCGGTGCCACCAAAGCGCTGTTCGAGCCGATGAACGCGTTCGCGCCGATCACCGTCTTGTGCTTGTCGAACCCGTCGTAGTTGCAGGTGATAGTGCCGGCGCCGATGTTGGCACCCTCGCCGACATCCGCGTCGCCGACATAGCTTAGATGATTGACCTTGGCGCCTTGCCCGACCCGCGCGTTCTTCAACTCGACGAAATTACCCACCCGGCTATTGTCGGCGAGCCAGGTGCCGGGACGGATCCGCGCGAACGGTCCGACGCTGGCCCGGGCGCCGATCACCGCCCCTTCGATGTGGCTGAACGCCTTGATGTAGGCGCCGTCGGCGACTTCGACCATCGGGCCGAACACGACGTGCGGTTCGACCGTCACGTCGCGGCCAAGCTTGGTATCGTAAGCGAACCACACGCTTTCGGGATCGATCAGGGTCGCCCCGTCCTCGAGCGCCTGCTCGCGCCGGCGCCGCTGCCACTCGAGCTCGAGGTGGGCCAGCTCGGCGCGGCTATTGACCCCGGCGGTCTCGTACGGATCGCCCTCGATCACCACTGCCTCGCGCCCTTCGGCGGCGGCGATGTTGACCACGTCGGGCAAATAATATTCGCCCGCGGCGTTGGCGTTGCCGACCTTGTCCAGCCAGCGGAACAGGTCGCCGCTGCGCAGCGCCATCATGCCGCTGTTGCACAGCCGAACGGCGCGTTCCTCCTCGGTCGCGTCGCGAAACTCGACCATCTTGGCGATGCGGTCGCCGTCGCCAAGGATAATCCGGCCATAGGCCGCGGGGTCGGCCGGGCGCGAGGCCATCACGACCACGCCGGGCCCGTCCTTCCCGTCGAGCCGGTCGAGCATCCGCTTCAGCGTTTCGGCCTCGACGAACGGCGTGTCGGCGTAGAGGATGAGGACCGCGCCGTCATAGCCAGCGAGCGCCTGGGCGGCCTGCTGGACGGCGTGCGCGGTGCCTTTCTGCTGGGCCTGGTAGGCGACCGACGCGTCGCGCCCGTTGAGCGCCGCCTCGACCTGCTCGCGGCCCTTGCCGACGACCACCACGCGCTTCTGCGCGCCCAATCCGTCGACCCGGTCGAGCAGGTGCAGCAGCAGCGGCCGCCCGGCGATCGGGTGCAGCACCTTGTGCATGTCGGAGCGCATGCGCGTCCCCTGCCCAGCAGCAAGGATGACGACGGCGAAATCGGGCGTCTGGCTCACTTGGCGCCCAATGGCACGCGGACTTCCCAAGCGCCAGAGGCGGCTAAGGTTCTAGAATTCCGCGTATCGATCGTTGCCGACGAAGCCCATCTTCTCGACGCGCGCCTGCTTGGTGATGGCAAGAACCTTGTCGACAACTTCGTAGCGCGCCTCGGCCTCCAGCTGCAGGTGGAGTTCGGGTATGGGCTGCATCCTTTGCGTCAGCACCAGATTATGCAGCAATCCGCCCAGCGAAATCGGGATTTCGTTCCACAGTATCTGCCCTGCTTTGGTGATCACAACTTTGTTTTTGATTGGGTTGGCATAGGGCGCCGGCGGTCCTGCGGGAATATCCACTTTCACCGCGTGGGTCTGGATCGGAATGGTGATGATGAACATGATCAGGAGCACCAGCATGACGTCGATCAGCGGCGTCGTGTTGATTTCCATCATCGGCATCTCATCGCGGTTATTCAGCGCCCGTTGCATGGCCCATCTCCTGCGAGGATGTTACACTATCTCATCACAGGTAGATGTTTGCAAGTCCGCAACGAAAAAAGGGCGGCCCGCTGGGACCGCCCTTGGCACTGGATCGGGGTCCGCCCGCCCTAGAAGGTGGCGTAGGCCTCGTTGCCGACAAAACCCATCTTTTCGACGTGCGCTTGCTTGGTCACCGCCAGCACCTGGTCGACGATCTCGTAGCGTGCGTTCGGCTCCGGCTGCAGGTGGAGTTCGGGCACCGGGTTCATCTGCTGGGAAATGTCGAGATATTGCCTGAGCTGCGTCAGGCTCACGGGTGTGCCGTTCCACAAAATGGCTCCCGCCGCGGTGATCACGACCTTGTTCTTGATCGGCTCGACCGGTGGCGGCGGCTGGTTCGCCTGGTTCTGAGGCAAGTCGAGCTTCACCGCGTGGGTCTGGATCGGGATGGTGATAATGAACATGATCAGGAGCACCAGCATGACGTCGATCAGCGGCGTCGTGTTGATTTCCATCATCGGTTCAGCTTCCCGGTTGTCACCGGTGGTCTGCATTGCCATGGCGGCTAGCTCCTAAAGTCCTAGAGGCGCGACGTGATGCCGCCAGCGGGCGGCTCGGAAATGAACCCGACCCGGGCGAACCCGGCACGTTGCATGGTGTAAACCGCACCGCCGATACATTTGTACGGCGTGTTGATGTCGCCGCGGATATGCGCCTCGGGC
>JBKJYX010000261.1:0-4916 GCA_046715575.1 Sphingomicrobium sp.
GATCGACACCATCCGTGACGCGCTCGGCGTCGAGGCGGTTCATGCCATCGGCTATTGCGTCGCCGGGACGACCTTCGCGGCGACGCTGGCCTTGCTCGAGGCGCGCGAAGAGGCGGCCAAGGTCGCCAGCGCGACTTTCTTCACCGCCCAGGTCGATTTCGCCGAGGCCGGCGATTTGAAGCTGTTTCTCGGCCCGGAGGTGATGGGGCTGCTCGAGCAATTGACGACTGAAAAGGGCTTTCTCGACGGCCGCTACATGGCCGCGACCTTCAACCTGTTGCGCGGCCGGGACCTCATCTGGAGCTATGTCGTCAACAATTACCTATTGGGCGAGGAGCCGCCGCCGTTCGACCTGCTGCACTGGAACAGCGACACCACCAACCTGCCCGCCGGCTGGCACCGCAACTATCTTGAGACCTTGTACCAGGGGAACAAGCTGGTCGAAGCCGGCGGGATCATGGTCGCGGGGACGCCGATCGACCTCGGCCAGGTCGCCACGCCGGCCTACATCCAGGCCGGCCGCGAGGACCATATCGCGCCGCCGCAAAGTGTGTGGAAGATCATGAACCACTTTAAAGGCGACAAGCGCTTCGTTCTCGCCGGGTCGGGGCATATCGCCGGCGTCGTCAATCCGCCGGCGGCGGGCAAATACCAGTATTGGATCAACGAAAAACCCAGCGAGAGCCTCGATTCGTTCATCGGCGGCGCGACCGAGCACAAAGGCAGCTGGTGGCCCGACTGGATGGAATGGCTCAAGACGCAGGATCCGAAAACCGTCGCGGCCAAGGGCGCGCGGGTGCCCGGAAAAGGTAAGAAAAAAGCGATCGAGGACGCGCCCGGCCGCTACGTCAAGGAGCGGTAGGCCAAGATATCAGCAGTTCTGGTACTTCCAGTGCCGCCGTTTGCCTTCGCTTAGCCATTCGACGGCGGTGGCGATGCGCTTGGCGCGGGTCGCGGGCTGCTTGGCATCGGAGATCCAGTCGAAATATTCGCGCTGGGCGCCCGCGGGAAAGCCGTCAAGCGCCGCTTTGGCCTTAGGCGCCGCGTCAAGCGCCGCCGCGAACTCCGGATGCAACTCCGGCGGCGGCTTGGGCTCATGCTTGGTCTTGCGCGGTGCGGGAGCCGAAGTGGCAAGCTCGGCGGCCTTGAGGATCAGCGCGTCGAGCTCCTTGCTCGGCGGAAGGTCATCGAGCAAAGTCAGCTTGCCGAACTGGCCCATGGCGTCCGGGTCGGCGGCGTCGCCGCGCAGTTCCTGACCGCGCCAGAAATTGAGCGCGGCGTGCGCCTTGAACGCGGCCATGACCAGCAGGATCTTGCCGCCCACGGTATAGGCCGGCGCGCTCCATTTGGTCGTTTCCTCGGCGTTCGGCAGCAGCGCATGGACCCGCTCGCGGACATGCTCGAGGATCGGCCGAGTGAACGGCTGCGCACGGGCTATATAAGCGTCGACCCGCGGGTCGCGGTTCACAGGATCCCACCGCCGAGCATCAACCGGACGATGCCAACGACGATCACGAACAGGTTGAGGTTGCGCCCGGCGGTCCCGCGCGAGGCCATGCCGACGGCGGCGCCGATCACCGCCAGCGGGATGATCAGCCAGTTGGCCCAGCCGAGCAAGGGCAGGAAGGCGACCACGGCGAAAATAAGGGCGACGACGCCGATGATCAGCGAGACGAGGTTGAGCATGGCGGGTGCTTAGCAGCTAACGGGCGGTTGCTACAGGCGTGATGTTCGCCAGCGTTTCACTCCCGCAGCGGATTTCCACCGTCCCGATCGGCTGCCGCAGCGCCCACTCGCCACGAAGGTCATGCGTGACCTGTGCCTGGCTTGCACCCCCCATCGGCGGGAAGACGGTCACCGTGGCGAACGCCTGCACCGGATAGCTTTTCCGGATCTGGAGCGTGCGATCGAAGCTGACTTGATAGCCTCCCGTCCGGGTGACCACCTTGCCGGTCACGATCAGCGTCGGCCGCGCGCCCGGACCGGGCATCGCATTGACCCACGCCGTCCAGTCCCGCGACGAAGTTACCGGGCACGTCAGCTGGGGTCCTGACGGATAAGGGGCTGGCGGGTAGGGGGCCGGCGGATATGGATTTGGCGCCGGATAGCCTGGGCCCGGCGGATAAGGAGCCGGCGGGTAAGCGTCGCCGGGATGGGCCGGCGGATAGGGCTGGCCGGACGGATAGGACTGGCCAGGCAACATCGTGTCGCAGGCGGCGAGCAGCAGCGCCGCGGCGCTGACCAAAAGCAGGCGTTTCATGCCCTTAGCAATGCGGCAAGGCCGTTACGGTTCCGTCATTCCGGCGGTTGGGGTGGTTGGGAAGCACGCGGCGCGCGGATCAATTCGACCATGTACAGCGCGAGCGCGGCCCAGATCGCACCGAAGGCGATCGCATGGGCGTGGCCTAACGCTTCGCCGTAGAGCCACACCGCGCATCCGAATTGCAGCGTCGGCGCGAGGAACTGGAGCATCCCGAGCGTTGAATATGGCAGGCGCCGCGCGGCCGCGGTGAACAGCAGCAGCGGCGTCGTCGAAACCACTCCGGCGGCAATCAGCAGCGCCGTCTCGGTCCCATTGGCTCCGAAGCTCGGCTCTCCCGTCGCAAGGCGCCAAGAGAGCCAGCCGACTGCCAGCGGGAACAGCAGCGCGGTTTCAATGCCCAGCCCGGCGACCGCGTCGACCAGGGCAATCTTGCGCAATAGGCCGTAGGTGGCGAAGCTGACGCATAAAGTGAGGCTGATCCACAGCTGGTCGAGCGCGCCGACCGCAAGCACCAGGATCCCTGCCGCGGCGATTGCGATCGCGCTCCATTGCAGCCACGACAGCCGCTCCTTGAGGATAAATCGGCCGAGCAGGACGTTGGCCAGCGGATTGAGATAATAGCCGAGGCTCGCGGCGAGGATGTGGCCGCTGGTCACCGCATAGACGTAGAGCAGCCAGTTGACGCCGATCAGCGTCGCGGTGGTGAGCAGCAACAGAAGCGTCCGCCGCCGCTGGACGGCTTGCCGAACCTCGCTCCAGCCGCGGCTGACGAACAGCAGCAGCGCGAGAAACGGCAGCGACCACAGGACACGGTGGGCGACGATGTCCACCGCCGCCACCGCCGCGATCGCCTTGAAGTAGATCGGGAGCACGCCCCACAGGCCATAAGCGGCCACTCCGAATGCAAAACCGCGGCGAATCTCGCGATGCGGTAACCCGGAAGGAGCGGCGGCGTTCATTCGACGCGCGCCTAGCCGCGCTCAGCGGGAAGTGAAAGCTCATGCTGAACGCGGCATTGGTTGAAACCATGGGCGCAGGCTGCCACTTTGCGCCGTCGCGCTTCGTGAAAGGCCCAATACCCTTGTCAGTGTCCTCCGCATGCCGGCGAATTGCCTGCCTGACCGGCCTCGCCGCCGTCGCGGCCGGGTGCGTGTTGCAGCCGAAACCGGAGCGGCGGGCGGGCGCTAGCGTGGTGATCGAGCCGCCGCTGAAATCTGAAGGCTGGTTGCAGGTCGCCACTGCGGCGGACAAGTCGCGGATCTCGCGCCTGGGGCTGGCGTGGCAACAGGCGCTCGCCGACGCCAGGCCGGGTTTTGCCGGCGAGATCCGGAAGGAGGGGTCATTGCTCGTGCCGCGCGCTGCGTTGCCGCGCCCGGCGCCGACCCCGGGAAGCTACAATTGCCGTCTGATCAAGCTCGGCAAGACCAATTCGAAGGCGGTGGCGTTCGAGCGCTTCCGGCCCTTCTTCTGCTACGTCCAGGTCGAGGACGACCTGCTGACCATCGTCAAGCAGACCGGCAGCCAGCGCCCGGCAGGGCGCTTGTGGGAGGACGACAAGCCCGACCGGCTGATCTTCCTCGGCAGCCTCGCCCTTGGCGACGAGCAGCAGCCGCTCGCTTATGGCGACAATCCCAAGCGCGACATGGCCGGAGTGCTGGAACGCATTGCCCCGTTCCGCTGGCGGCTGGTGATCCCATGGCCGCAAGGCACGTCGAAGCTCGACGTGTTCGAGCTGACGCCTGTCGCCATCCAGCCGGAGTGAGTCCCAGATGAGCGGCGCCGGCGCGCTTGCTGACCCCGACGAGGTCCGCGCGCACCTCCTCGCCGCCGCAGCCGCCGGCGAGTTCATCACATACTCCGAGCTCCTGAACCAGCTCGGCCATGAATTCACGCGGCCCAAGATGCGTGCGTTGTGCACAGTGCTGGGCGCGGTCGACCGGGCCGGTGCGGAACGCGGCGAGCCCGAACTGGCGGTGCTGGTCGTGCGCCAGTCCGATGGCCTCCCCGGGCAAGGCTGGTGGGTCGACGGCGGCGCCGCCAGTCACGGCTACACCGGTTCGTGGGAAGGGCCGCAGGCGCGGCGGCTGGTCGAAAAGCTGCAGCGCCAAGCGTTCGACTATTGGTCTCCCCGTCATTGCGAGGCGCGCTAGCGACGCGGCAATCCAGGGGCATAGAGCTGGATTGCTTCGCTCCGCTCGCAATGACGGCTGGGAGAAGCTAAGCGCGCCGCCATGGCCGAACCGCGCAACTTCACCGTCACCGAGGACGACGACGGCATCCGTCTCGACCGCTGGTTCAAGCGCAACCTGCCCGAAGTCACCTTCAACATCGTGTCGCGCTGGGCCCGCACCGGGCAGCTCCGCCTCGACGGCAAACGCGCCACTCCCGGCGACCGCATCGAGGCCGGTCAGCAGATTCGGGTGCCACCACCGGAAACCGCGCCGGCGCGCGCCGGACGGCCGCAGCGCAGGGTCGAGCTGCTGACCCCCGAAGAAACCGAGCTGGTGCGCGAGATGGTGATCTACCAGGACCCGCACGCGTTCGTCCTCGCCAAGCCGCCGGGCCTCGCGACGCAGGGCGGGACCAAGACTCATCACCATCTCGACCGGCTGCTCGACGGCCTCGCCGACGATGCTGGAGCCCGCCCCAAGCT
>JBKJYX010000262.1:0-9875 GCA_046715575.1 Sphingomicrobium sp.
GACATCTGTCGGGACTCGGCCAGACCAAGCTTCTGCTCTTTTGCATGACGGGGAAATGGTGATGAAACGACTTGTGCTGCTGTTCGCTCTCGGCGTCGCCGCCTGTGAGCGCGAGGCTCCGAATGACACCGCCGTACCTGCGCCGGCGGCGTCGGACGCGACACTGCCCGGGCAGGATTCCGCGAAGAATTCGGCGGCCGTTCTCCCGAAGCCGACAGACCAGGTCCAACTCGATCGATTGATCCTCGCCGGCTACACGCCGCACGGCGCCCACCTCCATCTGCCTGGCGTCAACGAATGCCCGCTGACCAAGGGCAGCGAAGTCGTCATGTAGCGCGGGCCGCCCAGCGCGCGATCGCTGGCGCGGCATCGCATCATCCGCTAGCCAGCCCGACCGATGACCAAGGTTCCAGTGCTTGTGACCGGCGGGGCAGGCTATATCGGCAGCCACGCGGTGCTGGCGCTGCGCGACGCCGGTTGGCCGGTCGCGGTGATCGACGATCTGTCCAACGGCTCGCGCGACGTGGTACCCGAGGACGTGCCCTTCTTCGAAGGCTCGATCGCCGACCGCGCCCTGGTCGACCGCATCCTCAACGAGCAGCAAATCGGCGCGATCCTGCACTTCGCCGGCTCGATCGTGGTGCCGGAATCGGTCGAGAAGCCGCTCGACTATTATGCCAACAACACGCTCGCCAGCCACGCTTTGATCTCGGCCGCGGTTGCCGCCGGCGTGCCCCACGTCGTCTTTTCGTCGACCGCCGCGGTGTATGGCGAACCCGAGCGCGTGCCGATCGAGGAGGGAGATCCGACGCGGCCGATCAACCCCTACGGCGCCTCGAAACTAATGACCGAGCGCATGCTGGCCGACACTGCCGCCGCTTTCCCGCTCAATTACGCCGCGCTGCGCTATTTCAATGTCGCCGGGGCCGACCCGGATATGCGCGCCGGGCAGGTCGGCAGGGGTTCGACCCATTTGATCAAGGTTGCGGTCGAGGCGGCGGCCGGCAAGCGCGACCATGTCGACGTGTTCGGCACCGACTATTCGACCGCCGACGGCACCTGCATCCGCGATTACGTTCATGTCAGCGACTTGGCCGACGCGCATGTCGCCGCGCTCTTGGCGCTGATCGAGCGGCCGCAAGAGAATCTCGTGCTGAACTGCGGCTATGGCAACGGCCTATCGGTGCTCGAGGTGCTCGACGCGCTCGACCGGGTCGCCGGCAAGCTTGTTCCCCGCGTGGTCGGGCCGCGGCGGGCGGGTGATCCACCGTTGCTGGTCGCGTCGAACCGCGCGCTGGTCGACACGCTTGGCTGGAACCCGCACTTCGCCGACATCGACACCATCATCACCCATGCGCTGGCGTGGGAACGGGAGCTGCGGGCCCGAGCCGGGTCATGAGGTTGTTCCACCGTTTTGCCGCGGCCGTGCTGTGTTTATCGTTGGTCGCAGCCACCGCGCCGGTCGCGGACCAATTGGCGGCGCAGCGCATCCACGGCCACGTGCGGTTCCTTGCCAGCGACGACCTTGAGGGCCGCGACACCGGCTCGCGCGGCCACACGATCGCCGCCCGATATGTCGCCTCCCAATTCACCGCCCTCGGCCTCAAGCCGGGCGGTCCGGGCGGCAGCTGGTTCATGGCTGTGCCGCTGCGGCGGGCCAGCCACACCCGACCGCAACAAGTCCGGCTCATCGTCGGCGGCAAATCGCGGCTGCTCGACAATGTCGATGTCGGGTTGCGGCCCAGCCTGACCGAGAAGCAAAGGTCGATCGACGCCGGGCTGGTGTTCGTCGGCCACGGGATCGTCGCGCCACGTCTTGGCATCGACGAATATGCCGGGCTGGACGTCAAGGGCAAGATCGTTGTCGTGCTTGGCGGAACGCCCGCCGGCCTGCCCGCGGAGGTCGCCGCACACCTCGATTTGACCAAGGACCAGATTGCCGCCGCCAAGGGTGCGATCGGCATCGCCGAGCTGACTTTTGGGGGCCCGCCCGGCCACAATCCGGCGCCTGGCATTTCGCGGCCGGTTCTCGACTGGGTCGATGCGTCGGGCGCCGTCGGAAGATTTGGCTCGATCGGGGCGGTGCTGGTGTTTTCACCGGCCCTCAGCCGGCAGGTTTTCCACGGCGCCCCGCGCTCGCTCGATCAGGTCGGATCGTTCGCCAACCGGCCGATCCGCGGCTTCCCCTTGCCGGGGCGATTATCGATCGTTGCGACCAGCGCCTGGCAGGAGCTCTCCAGCCCCGAAGTGATCGGCCTGCTGCCCGGCGGGGATCCCCGGCTGGCGCAAGAATATTTGGTGCTGATGGCGCATCTCGACCATCTCGGCGTGAAGCCGGTCACGCGGCCCGGCGAGGATGCGATTTACAACGGCGCCCTCGACAATGCGGCGGGCGTAGCAACGATGATCGAGGCGGCGCGCAATTTTGTCACGTCGGGCAAGCCGCCGCGACGGTCGATCCTGTTCATCGCCAACACCGGGGAGGAGCCCGGCATGCTCGGCACCGATTATTTTGTCTCGCACCCCACGGTCCCACTCAATCAGATCGTCGCCGCCATCAATCTCGACATGCCGCTGCTGACTTACGACTTCACCGACGTGATCGCGTTCGGCGGGGATCATTCGACCATTGGCCGGACCGTCGCTGACGCGGGTCGGGAGATGAACGTCGCCGTGTCGCCGGACCCGATGCCGCAGGAGCGATTGTTCGTCCGGTCCGATCATTACCGGCTGGTGCTTCACGGCATTCCGTCGGTGTTCCTGATGACTGGCCACGCCAATGGCGGACGAGCGGCATGGGCGCGTTACCTGACCTTTTCCTACCACCAGCCCAGCGACGACCTGACGCAGCCCATCCGCTGGACGGCGGGCGCAAAGTTCGCCGAGCTCAATTACCGGATCGCCAGGTCGCTGGCCAACGCCGACCCGCGCCCGCGCTGGTATCGGGGCGACTATTTCGGCGACAGTTTCGCCCCCACCCGGCCCCGCGCCGAACGCTAGCCGGCGTCGCCTAGAATGCGGCCGAGGATTTGACGGTCGATATTGCCGCCGGACAGCACGGCCACGATACGGTCGCCCGGACAGGATGGGGACAGCGCGGCGGCGAGGGCGACGCCGGCGGCGCCCTCGACGACCAGACGGGATTGCTCGGCCGCTAGGCGGACGCCGCGCTCCGCCTCCTCGACGCCGACGACGATCACCTCATCGACCAGATCCCGCAGCAACGGCCACATCTCGTCGAGCAGCCGGGTCGAGCCGATTCCGTCGACGAACGAGTCGCGCCGATCGATGGCGACCGGGTGACCGGCCTTGAGCGCGGCGCTCAGCGGCGCCGCCGTTTCGATCTCGCAGGCGAGGATCCGCGCTTTGTGCCCGATGCTGCGCAAGGCGAGGGCGATGCCGCTGATGAGCCCGCCACCGCCGACCGGGACGACGATGGTGTCGAAGTTGGGCCAATCCTCGACCAGCTCGAGGCCGATCGTGCCATTGCCGACGATCACCCGCGGCTCGCACACCGGGTGGACGAACAGTCCGTCGTCGCGGCCGGTGTCGCGCGTGCACATGATTTGCCACCACTCGTCGAATGGATGGACCACAACGCTCGCCCCCAGGTCGCGCATGACCTGCAGTTTGATCTCCGCCGCGTTGGCGGGTGCGTGGACGGTGAGCTTAACCGCGCGGCGCGCGGCGGCATAAGCGAGCCCCTGGCCGAAATTGCCCGCGCTCGGACAGGCAATGCCACCGCTGAGATCAGCGGCCGAAAAGCCGGCCAGCAAATTCGATGCCGCGCGGACTTTGAACGAGCCGAAGGGCTGAAGGCATTCCGCCTTGACGCGGATCTCGCGGCCGCGATCGCCTGGAAAGGGCAGCAGCGGAGTTCGAACGACATCGCCGCGGATGGCGGCTCGCGCCGCTTCGAATCCCTGTCCCGAAGGGCCGATCAACTGCTCGACTTGCGCTTTCAGCACGGGGTGATCCTTGACTTCAAACGTCCCTCCCCTTAGGGGCGGCGTCGGTCTAACGACCTTCCGACAATCCAAACTGACACGAACGAGCAGGCGCCCGGCCATGAAGATTCGCAATAGCTTGAAGTCGCTGAAGACGCGCCACCGCGATTGCCGCGTGATCCGCCGCCGTGGCCGGACTTACGTCATCAACAAGACCAACCGCCGCTTCAAAGCGAGGCAAGGCTAACCGCCTCCCGCGATTGAACTTTTACCGCTCGTCAGCTTTAGTTCACCTCTGCAATGATACAGGGGGCGACGAGGAGTAGGGCAATGATGCGCATTTCGAAGACCGCAATGGTGCTCGGCGGAATCGCCCTGGTCGCTGCTGTCGGCTTTGCCACTGCCGCTGCCGCCCAGGCGACCAGCCAGTCGACGCCCAAAAACTGGAATTACGAAATCAAGGACGGCAAGCGCGTCCCCAAGGGCGACCGCGTGACCAACGCCGACGGCAGCTGGCGGGAGGAAACCCGCCAGGGCAAATGCGTGACGGTCAAGGAAAAGTCGGCGGCCGGCGACTATAAAGAGACCCGCCAGTGCGACTGAGCTAGTCCGCCCGCGGGCCGGCCTTCCGGATCACGTCTTCTTGATGACGCAGGCCGGCATCCCGAACCCGGCCACGTCCTTGCAGTCGCGGATCTGCACGCTGCCGTCGGGGCCCGCGAACAACGCCCAGTCCCGGCCGGGGCGCTTGCCGTCGGTGCAGCGCGCGGTCCACATGTCGAGGTTCTTGTAAGCCGTCACGAAGCCGGACGTCTCGACCCGCTTGCAGGTGTAGCCCGAATCATAAAGCGCGCGCTTGAGCGCGATCGCGCGGTTCAAATCATCGAGTTTGTGGAGCTGGTCCTGGATCGGGCTGCGGACGACGATCGGCTGCTTGGGCTGGGTCGGCTGTGACTGGCCGCAAGCGGTAGTCAGCAGGATCGCCGCCGCGGTGACGAATTGCCGTGCTTTCATTGGCTCGCTCCTTTTGCCGTATAACGTCGCACCCGCGCGAAAGCTTCGCGTTACCGTTCGTATAGAATCTTGACCTTCGCGGCGGCGTCGATCGCCGTCTCTAGCGCCTCGTCGGTCGATGCGGCGCGGGCGAGGGCGAGTCCCATGCGCCGGTTCTTCAAAGTGTTGGGCTTGGCGAACAGGCGGACATCGACCGGCTGGCCCAGCCTGCCCAGTGCGAGCGCATCGGCAAGGCCCTCAAAACGGAAGCGGTCGCTTTCCTCGTGTCCCAGGATCACTGCTGACGCCGATGGCCCGGCGAATTCGATTGCCGGAATCGGCAGTCCGAGGATCGCTCGAAGATGAAGCTCGAATTCGTTCGGCGACTGCGAGATCAATGTCACCATCCCAGTGTCGTGCGGGCGAGGACTCAGTTCGGAGAAGATCGCTTCGTCGCCGCGGATGAAGAATTCGACGCCGAAGATGCCGGTTCCGCCGAGCGCCTCTACCACTTTGCGGGCTTGGTCTTGAGCGGATTGGAGCGCTGCGCCAGGCAGGGCGGCCGGTTGCCAGCTCTCGCGATAGTCGCCGGCTTCCTGCCGGTGGCCGACGGGCTCGCAGAACAAAACGCCGGTCTGCGTCGCAACGGTAAGCAGCGTGATCTCGCTGTCGAACGCGATGAATTCCTCGACGATCACCTGGTGCCGGTCGCCACGCATCTTCGCCACCGCATAATCCCAGGCCGCGCCGACTTCCTCGGTGGAGCGGGCGGTGCTCTGCCCTTTGCCCGAGCTCGACATGACCGGCTTGATGACGCACGGCAGCCCGACACTTTCGGCCGCGGCAAGCGCTTCCTCGCGGCTCTCGGCAAAGCGGTAGCGCGACGTGACCAGGCCAAGCTCGCAGGCGGCAAATTCGCGGATGCCGTCGCGGTTCATGGTCAGCTGCACCGCTTTCGCCGAGGGCGCCACGCGCCAGCCCTGGCGTTCCAGATCGGCCAGCGTAGCGGTATCGATCGCCTCGATCTCGGGGACGATGACGTCGGGCCGGTGCTTCTCGACCGCTGCCCGCAACGCGTCGCAATCTAGCATCGAAAACACCTCAAAGGCGTCGGAGCATTGCATCGCCGGGGCGTGGGCATAGCGGTCGCAGGCGATCACCCGACAGCCGAGCCGCTTGGCGGCGATCGCGAATTCTCGGCCGAGCTCGCCCGAACCCAACAGCATCAAGGTGGCAAGATACATGGTCGCGGCCCGATAGCCGTCAGCGAAAGCCTCGGCTAGACCAGCAGCAGTTCATGAAAGGCAGACCCATGCGCTCATTGATCCTGCTTTGCACCGCCGCGCTCCTTGTCGGGGCGGCGCCGCCCAAGTTCCTGACCCCCAGCGATGTCGTCGCCGCGGCACCGCCGGCCGCATGGCGGACGATCAGTCCCGACGACCTGCTGGTCGTCGACCTGAAAAACGGCGGTCGGGTCGTGGTCCAGCTCGCCCCGGTCTTTGCGCCAGTTCACGTCGCCAACATCCGCGCCCTTGCGCAGGGCGGGTGGTGGGATGGCGCCGCGATTTACCGGGTTCAGGACAATTACGTCGCGCAATGGGGCAATAACGACAGCGACAAGGCGTTTCCGGCGGGCGTGGTCGCCAAGCCTCCGGCGGAATACACCCGGCCTTTGAAGGGCCTGGCGGTGCGGCCGCTCGGTTTTGCCGAT
Organism: Sphingomicrobium sp.; assembly: GCA_046715575.1. Taxonomy (GTDB): domain Bacteria; phylum Pseudomonadota; class Alphaproteobacteria; order Sphingomonadales; family Sphingomonadaceae; genus Sphingomicrobium. The sequence continues at coordinate 6,652 of JBKJYX010000262.1, forward strand.
CCCTACGCACCCGCCGCCGGCTATTGGTCCGGCTGGCCGATCGCCTACAGCCCGAAGGGGGGCTGGGCCAACCTCGCTCATTGTTATGGCAGCGTCGGCGTCGGCCGGGGCCTGTCGCCCGACACCGGGACGGGGGGTGAGCTTTATGCGGCGATCGGCCACGGGCCGCGCCACCTCGACCGCAACATCGCGGTGGTCGGGCGGGTGATCGAAGGGATCGACCGGCTGAGCTCGCTCCGGCGCGGAACCGAGGCGTTGGGCTTCTACAAGGAGCGCAGCGAGGACACTCCGATCGTCACTGCCCGCCTCGCCAGCCAGATCAACGCCGGCGACCGGCCGTCATTCCAATATATGGACACCCGAAGCGCCAGCTTTGCGCAATATCTGCGGCTGCGCGCCAATCGCAAGGATCAGTTCTACATCCGTCCGGCCGGCGGCGTCGACCTGTGCAACGCCCCGGTTCCAGTCCGGCGAACGCCCTAGCCAGCGCGCCTAAGCGGCCCAGGCTTGGGTGTGCTCGCGGTTTTTGTGCTGGATGATCACGGGTGCGGAGTGCGCGCGCATGCCTGTCTCCGCCAGTGGCAGAGCGGTCGTGCAGAACGCGCATTCCGCCGAGATTCGGCCGATGATCCAATGCGTGCGGCCGCAGCCCGGACAATGGTTGACCTCATGCTCATGGTAGACCGCGTGATAACCCCGTCCGGTCGGGTCGTACGTCCTGCGCATTTCGCCGGGCGATGGATTGGTAAGCATCACGAGAACCTTCCTTTCGCGCGCTGAACGAGCGAAAGTGCGGGTGGTTGCATGCGCTGTGGCCGTGCGATCGAGTTCCCCGACCCATAGTGACCGATGCGCATCCGTGAGGATTTGGCGAGGCGGCAGGCTTCGGCCGAGGTTCAGACGCGGTTGAGACCGTCGAGCGAAATTGGTTCGGCGAATTCGGCGCCGAGCTTGTCGCCGGCGGTCCATTTGACGACCGCATTGGCGCGCTCGCGACCGGGCAGCATCAGCCATACCCGCGAACCGACCTCAAAGCGGCCGTCCGATTCCGCCATGAAGCCGCTTTCTGAGATGTTGAGGATGCGGGCATCGATGCCGCCTTCGCCAAGTTCGCGAACTCGGGCTTCGAGATCGACCGCGTGGCGCGAGTAGCGCCGGCGGTCGCTCGGATCCTCTGCGTCGGCGATTCTCGCCTTGATCATCGAAAAACTCATCTCCACGCGCAACTACTCCAACCCACCGTCGAAGCTGATGCCGATGCGTCCATCGCGCACCCAACGCACCATTGCGAAAACTTGGCCCCGGTCGGCTAGCTGAAGCGAAACCTGCTCGCCGATATGCGGCACCAGCGAAAAGATTACCATAGCGCCCGACGGCGACGTGTTGACCAGCCGGACCATGTGCTTGCGGCCCCGAAACTCCATCTCGACGGTCTGGGCGTTAGCATCGAAGCGCGCTTCGGTGCGCTCATCGAGCATGCGCTTGACGGTCCGCGGGATCATCCCGCCGTCAAGGCCGAACTTGGATGGCACGCGACCTTCTCCCTTGCGACTTGGCGATGCTAGGCGATCGCTCCTTAAAGATTGGTATGCGGGCTCCTTACCATTCTTGGCCGCTGTGTCCTACGCGTCACTGGCAGCGGCGGTTCATCCCGTGTATGGGTTGGCTAAGCCACTCAGGGCATGTCCCGAGCGGCTGTTGTCTTTCAAAAATAATGGGTTGGCTATGATCACGCGTGTGAAGTTCCTGGGTACGATCGCGGCGCTGTCGGCGCTTCCCCTGGCCGGGGCGTCGGCTCAGACTGCCGGGCAGCGGCCAGTCGTGGCTGCCCCGCCGCGGGTTGTCATCCAGCAGCCACCTGCCGCGGCACTCCCGCCACCGCCGCCCGTCATTGTGGCGCCGCCGATTGTGCTGCCGCCGCCGCTTTGGGACCCAAGTGACGCGCAGGCGCTGCTGTTCTTCATCCAGGGGATCGGCAGCGAAGGGCTCGACCCACGGGACTATGATCCGGCCGGGCTGATCGCCGCACTTCGCTCGGGTAACCCGACGGTTCTAGCGCAAGCCGCGACCGATCGCTTCAACCTGCTCTCTTCGGACCTCGCGTTCGGCCACGTCCGCGGCAAGGACCGTCAGGACTGGCACATTCCGGACGCGGACCTCGACGCGAACAGGCAGGCGCTGCTGCTGCAGGCGGCGCTCGCCCAGCACCGCGTCCCCGACGCCTTGCGCGGCTTGTTGCCGAGCCACCCGCAATATGCCGCGCTTCGTCACGCGCTGGAGGTCACGCCGGCGACCGAAACGGCCAAGATCAACCGCATCCGCCTCAACATGGATCGCTGGCGCTGGCTGCCGCGCGACCTTGGCGAGCGCTACATCATCGTCAATGTCCCGGCCTACACCGCCGCGCTGGTCGAAAATGGCGTGACCACGTCACGGCACCGCGCGGTCGCGGGCGCGATCAAGACGCCCACCCCGCAACTCAAGGCGACCGCGACCGGGGTGATCTTCAATCCCTGGTGGGAAGTGCCCAAGAGCATCGAGAAGGACGTCCGCGGCAAGCGCGGCTACGTTCCGGTCAAGAGCACCGACGGCAAGACCATCATCCGCTGGCGCCAGCCGCCGGGGCCGGCGAACGCTCTTGGCCGGGTCAAGTTCGTGATGTGGAACCCGAAGGCGATCTACCTCCACGACACCAACGCCCGCGGCCTGTTCGACAGCAAGGCGCGCGCCTACAGCCACGGCTGCATCCGCACCGAGCATGTCCTCGCCCTGGCGACGAAGCTCCTCAGCGAAGGAGCCCCCGAGCTCGCCGCTGCGAGTGTCCCGGAGGGCGCCGCTGCGGGCGCTGCCGCCCCCGCAATTGCGTGGACCCCGGACAAGATCCAGGCGGCGCTTGACAGCCAAAAGGCGGTCCAGGCCAACTTCGCCAAGCCGCTTCCGGTGTACATCGTCTACATGTCGTCAGCCGCGTTGGTCGACGGACAGATCAAGGATTACACCGACATCTACAAGCGCGACGGCAAGGTGATCGCGGCACTTCTGGACAAGCCGCCGCTAGCCGCCGCCAAGCCGGCAGCCGCCAAGGTCGTCGCTTCGCGGTAATTGGTGAATGCCGGTGGCCGGTCAGCCCGGCTAAGCGGTGTGTAGCTTGTCCGCGTAGATCATGCGGCCGCCGGCGAGCTTTTGCATGATCGGCCATTGGTCGGCGCGGGAAAAGGCAAAAC
>JBKJYX010000263.1:0-4337 GCA_046715575.1 Sphingomicrobium sp.
TCGACGGAAGCTGGGGCATCGTGCCCGACGACGAGCGGATGCACGGTCTCGACGAGCGCGTCGCGATTCGCGCGATGTACGACGATGTGCTGCACTGGGAGATGCTGCTGCGCGAGCTGGCCGGGAAGTAGGGCCCGCTAAGTGGCGGCGGCCTTCGCCGCCGCAAGCACTTCCGCCGCGTGGCCGGGGACTTTGACCTTGCGCCACTCGCGCAAGATCCGGCCGTCGGTGCCGATCAGGAAGGTCGAGCGCTCCATCCCCATATATTTGCGCCCGTACATCGACTTCTGGACCCAGGTACCGAACGCGTCGGAAATGCGGCCGTCCTCGTCCGAGGCGAGCGGAACGGCGAGATCATATTTGGCGATGAACTTGTCGTGCTTCTTCATCGGGTCGCGCGACACGCCGATCACCCGGACTCCGGCGACTTTGAACTCGGCGGCCAGCGCGGTGAAATCCTGCGCCTCGCGGGTGCAGCCCGACGTATCGTCCTTGGGATAGAAATAGAGCGCGACCAATTGACCCGGCGCAGCGAGATTGGTCTCGGCGCCATCGCTGGCGGCTAAAAGAAGTGCCGGCGTATGATTAGATTGGCTCATTCCGATGGTCCCTTGATGCCCTGCCATAGAGCGGCGATGCTTTGCCGCGCCGAGTCATGTTCGGCAAGCAGCTGCTTGGCATCCGGCGCCCCGCACACCGCTGCAACCAGCTCCCAAGTCTCTGGAATCGGCTCGTTTCCTTCGGGCGAGACAAGCCGCATCATGACCAGCATGCGCGTAAGCAAGCGTTGTGCTTGAACAATGCTTGTATCGAGCAATCCAGCCTCGGCGAGCTGCTGCACGGCCCCGTCGAGGCCCGGGTCGAGGCCGACATGGCGGGTCAGTTGCAGCACATGGACCGCAAACTCGAGATCGACCAGCCCGCCCGGCCCAAGCTTCACATCATGGGCCCCGGCGGACACTTTGTGGCGCGCGATATCGGCGCGCATCTTCGCGGCATCGGCGGCAACCTTCGCCGCCTCGCGCGGTCGCCGGAGGATTTCGGCGACGAGATCGGCCGCCTGAGTCCGCGCCGCAGCCGAGCCGAACACCGGGCGGGCGCGGCACAGCGCCATATGCTCCCAGGTCCACGCTTCCTGGCGCTGATAGGCGGCAAACGCGTCGAGCGGCACCGCCAGCATGCCCTTCGCCCCTTCCGGCCGCAGCCGCGTGTCGACATCGTACAGCGGCCCGGCCGCGGTCGACACGCTGAGCGCCGCCGTCACCCGGCTCGCCAGCCGGTTGAAGTAGTTCGCCGGCCCGAGCGGCTTCTTCCCGTCGGACATTGCGTCGGGCGCGCCGGTGTAGAGGTAAATGAGGTCGAGGTCGGAAGCATGGGTCAGCGAGCAGCCGCCGAGACGGCCGAGCCCGAGGATCACCAGCTCGCCGCCCGGTATCTTGCCGTGGACGCTTTCGAACTCGCGCACCGCGGCGTCGGCCAGCGCCAGCACTGCGCCTTCCGCGACCCGCGCGTAGCCCGCTGCGACCTCCAATGGATCGTTGCGCACATCGATGAGCTGCACCCCCAGCGCGAAGCGGCGTTCGTTGACCAGTCGCCGCGCGCGATCGAGCGCCAAATCATACGGGTGGCCGCGCATCGCATCGGCGAGGCTGGCCGCGAACTCCTCCGACGAGGGCGGCGGATCGAAGCTCGACGCATCGAACAGTCCCTCGAGCAGCTCGGGCCGCCGCGCCAGCTGATCGGACAGCGCCGGTGCATGGGCGAGAATCTTGGCCAGCAGCAGTCCCAGCTTGGGCCGCGCCTCCAGCAGCCGGTAGAGATTGATCCCGCTCGACAGCCGCTCGACGATGTCGCTCAACCGGTTGAGCGCGTGCTCCGGGTCGGGACCGGCGGCGATGGCGGTGAGCAAGCCGGGCAGCATCGCTTCGAACGCGGTTTGCGCCGCCGGCGAGCGCAGCGACCGCGCGCGTCCCGACCGCAGGCCGCCGATCCGCAGGGCAGCCATGGCCGCGTCCTTGAAGCCGATCGTCCGCAATTCGCCGAGCAGGATGTCGGGGTCGTTCGACAGCCGCCCGCTGGTTTCCGGCGCGAGCCCGTCGAACAGGGCTCCGGCGCGCTCGACGTGAGGCCTCAGCAATTCCAGCAGCCCGGGCCCATTATCGATCCCGTGGAGCTGCGCCACCCGGTCCAGCGCTTCGCTGTCAGCCGGCATCGTGTGGGTCTGCGCGTCCTCGATCATCTGCACCCGGTGCTCGATGGTGCGAAGCAGCCGGTAGGCGTCGGCCAGCGCCTTCGCGTCGGCCGGCTCGAGCCGCTGCGCGGCGGCCAGCGCATCCAATGCATCGAGCGTCGCCGGTGCGCGCACCGAGGGATCGCGGCCGCCATGGATCATCTGCTGGATCTGGGTGAAGAACTCGATCTCGCGAATACCGCCGCGGCCGCGCTTGAGGTCGTAGCCCGGGCCGAGGCGTCCCCCCTGGGCAAAGTGATCGCGGATTCGCGCCGAGATTTGGCGGATGTCGTCGATCACCCCAAAATCGAGCGAGCGGCGCCAAACGAACGGTTCGATCGACTTGAGGAAATGCTGGCCGAGCGCCTGATCGCCAGCCGCCGCGCGCGCCCGGATGAACGCCGCACGCTCCCACGGCAACGCCGAGGATTCATAGTGCGAAATCGCTGCATTCACCGGCAGCGCGATCGGCGTCACTTCCGGCGACGGCCGCAAGCGCAGGTCGACGCGCGCGACATAGCCGTCGGCGGTGCGCTTCTGGAGGATCTCGATCATCCGCCGCGCAACGCGCACCGCCGCCTCCCCCGCGTCATCGCGTTCCCGCCGGGCCAGGCGATCGGGATCGAATAGCAGCAGCAGATCGACGTCCGAGGAATAATTGAGCTCGCAGCTGCCCAGCTTGCCGAGCGCGATCACCGCGATCCCGTCGGGCTGGGCGCCAGCGACCCGCTCGCCGACCGCCGCTGCCAATGCCTGCTCGATCGCCTGGTCGGCGAATTCGGACAAATGCCGCGTGACCTCTTCCAGGTCGAGCTCGCCGGCGAGGTCGCCGAGCGCAACCGCCAGCGCCAGCCCGAGCCGGGCATGGCGGAGCTCGATCTCGACCGCGCCGTCCCCACCCTCCAGCGCCGCCGCAATCGCCGCACGGCTGCCGTCTTTCAAAAAAATTTCGGCAATCTCGGGCCGCGCCTCCAGCGTTTCGCGGAGGAATGGCGAAAAGCTGCGCGCACGCTCCAGCGCGCCCTGCCGTCTGTCGGTCCCGTTTGCGTCCGCCATTAGCCTCTCTGGCACGATCGCGCCCCGTAACGGACGAAACTTACGACCCGGCTCATCGTTCTTTCATTGATGCACACAGAAGGTGAACAGAGCAAAGCGTCGGATTGCCCCATGGATCGTAGAATCATTCGTGTCGACTTTCCGGCCGATCATGCCGGCATCACCGCCGCCCTCCGCCGGGCCTTCGAGGCCGCGGCGCGCGAACCGTGCGACCGCGATTTCGCCGAGCTCCTGCGACAGCTGAACTGAGCGCGTGCGACTCATCCCGGCGAAGGCCGGGATCCAAGAAATCATCGAAAGAATTTATCAAAAAATTTGGAGATGACTGGGTTCCCGCTTTCGCGGGAATGACGAAATTGGGCGCGCCTAACGGCCGCGGCTGAGCTCGTCGACCTGGGCCATGATCGTTTGCAGCGCGGACTTGTTGGGGTCCGACTTATGCTGGCGCCGCGACGGCATTTTGCCGCTCGACAGCAGAGCCTCCAGCGCGACCCGCCCTCGCGCCACCCGGCTTTTGATGGTTCCGACCGCGCATCCGCAGATTTCCGCCGCTTCTTCATAGGCAAAGCCGCCGGCACCGACCAAAATCAGCGCTTCGCGCTGCGGCTGCGGCAGGTGCATCAGCGCCCGCTGCATGTCGCCCAGCTCGATATGCCGGTCCTGGCTGGCCGGGGCAGCGAGAATCTTGGAAGCCGTGATTTCGTCCCACTCGCCCTTGAAGCGGGCGCGGCGCATCTGGCTGAGGAACAGGTTGCGCAGGATGATGAAGGTCCAGGCGCGCATATTGGTGCCGGCCTGGAAGCGTTTGCGCGCCGCCCATGCCTTGAGCAGCGTCTCCTGGACCAGATCGTCGGCAAGATCGCGGCTGCCCGACAGCGATCGGCCGAAGGCGCGCAGATGGGGGATCACCGCCGCGAGCTCGTCCTTGAAATCGGCGTCGGACAGCGGCACGGTTTCGGCGGGGAAGCCCGAATCCGGCTCATCCTGAGGTTCGTCGGCCACTAAATCCCCACCCGTTATATGCGCGCCCGAGCGTCGCTGTCGCGATACC
>JBKJYX010000264.1:0-3076 GCA_046715575.1 Sphingomicrobium sp.
CTCTTACCCTTCTCCAGTTCGAGCGGCTGCTTGCCGTAGCGTAGCTGGAAGTAGATAGCGCCGCTGCCGTCCACCCAGAACGCCTCGCGAGAGATGCGCTTGCCCTCACGGAACAGACCGATCTTGACGATCTGCTGCTCGATGCTGGCCGTGAACTTGTTGCGCCGCTGAAGACCTGGGGTATTCGCAGTGGGTTTTTGCACGGAAACCAGAGAGATAGACGTCTTTGCCATAATGGGCTCCTATCGTTGACGATGGAGCCGCGTCCCCTGGATTGGACACCTAGACAACAGCAACAACCGGACCGTGGCGCGGTCGGATCACCCGCTAGTCATCATGTTGCTGATTCCTGTCCAAGCCGCCCATCATAACGAGATGATGTCGCCCGGCGTAACGGAATGATGCCGCCCACCATTACGAGATGATGCCGCCCACCGTAACGGGATAATCCCGCCCGGGTTCTGGAACGGCGACGAGCGCCTCCGCTGGCCTGTTTAGGGTCGCTTCTTTGGCAATCCAGAGGAGCGATCGATGCCAGCGGAAAGAGTTGCGATGCGGCAGGCGCGCGAGATCATTCGTTTGAAGTTATCCGCCGGCCTTCCGACGCGCGAAATCGCGCGTCGTCTGGGCGTCGCCGCCTCGACGGTTCGCGAGACGTTGCGGCGTTTCGAGGGCGCCGGGCTGGGTTGGCCGTTGCCGAGTGGCATGAGCGACGGTGACCTGGAGGCGACGCTTTACGCCAATCACGGGACCAGACGGGGCCATCGCCGGCACGCCGAGCCGGATTGGCCGACGGTTCATCGGGAGCTGAAGCGCAAGCACGTCACCCTGGTGATTGTCTGGGATGAATATATTGCCGCCAATCCTGGCGGTTACAGCTATTCGCGGTTTTGCGAGCTCTATCGCGGCTTTGAATCGAAGTTGTCGCCAACGATGCGGCAGACGCACGCGGCCGGCGAGCGGCTGTTCGTCGATTATGCCGGCGATGGGGTTGCGGTCGTCATCGACCGGCTGACCGGCGAAATCCGCAAGGCGCAAATCTTCGTCGCCGTGCTCGGCGCGTCGAGCTTTACCTTTGCGCACGCGAGCTGGACGCAGGCGCTGCCCGACTGGATCGATGCCCATGTCCGCGCCCTCGAGGTGATCGGCGGCGTTCCGCATTTGCTGGTGCCGGACAATACCAAGACCGCTGTTATCAAGGCTTGCCTCTACGATCCTCAGGTCAATCGAACCTACGCCGAGATGGCGGCGCATTACGACACCGCCATTTTGCCAGCGAGGCCGAGACGTCCGAGGGATAAAGCAAAAGTCGAGCAGGCGGTGCTCATCGTTGAGCGATGGCTTCTCGGGCGGTTGCGCCATCGAATTTTTTACAGCCTGGCGGAGGTCAACGCGGCGATCGGTGAGTTGATGACGCATCTGAACGAAGAGCGCCCGATCCGGCGGCTCGGAGTGACGCGCCGGCAATTGCTCGAACAGATCGATCGCACGGCGCTGAAGGTGCTTCCGAGCGAACCTTACGAGTTCTCGGAATGGCGCACCTGTCGCGTCGGCATCGATTATCACATCGAGGTTGTCGCCCATTATTACAGCGTTCCCCATCGCTTCGCCCGCGCCGAGGTTGACGCGCGGCTGACCGCGCGGACGGTCGAAATCTTCCTCAAGGGCGAGCGGATCGCCGCGCACATGCGCATGAGCGGCAATCACAAACACACGACGGTGGCGGAACACATGCCATCCAGCCATCGGCGATACGCCGGCTGGACGATCGAGCGCATCCGCACCGACGCGCGCCTGATCGGACCGGCGACGGCGGCGCTCTGCGAACTGATCCTCGAACAGCGCCCGCATCCCGAACAGGGCTTTCGCGCCTGTCTCGGCATTGTTCGGCTGGCCGGTCCCCATGGCGCCAAGCGTCTGGAAGCCGCAGCGGAGCGCGCCATCGACATCGGCGCGCGCACCTACGGTTCGGTCAAATCCATCCTCGACAACCACCTCGATCGGCGTCCCGCGGAAAAGCGCGCCACGGACGGAACGCCGATTCTGCATTCCAACATCCGTGGTCCGCGCTACTACAATTAGGAGAGACCAACTTGCTCAAACATCCAACCCTCGACCAACTTCACGCTCTCGGCCTGCATGGCATGGCCAAGGCCTTCACCGAGATCTCGGCCGGCGGTGAAGCCGACGGCCTCGGCCATCACGAATGGCTAGGGCTCCTGCTTGATCGCGAAGCATCATGCCGACAGGACAAGCGCCTCGCAGCGCGGCTGCGCGTCGCCAAATTGCGTCAACAGGCCTGCGTCGAAGATATCGACTATCGCAATCCCCGCGGTCTTGACCGGGCCCTGTTCCAAAAGCTGACCGAGGGCGAATGGATCAACGCCCACGATAATCTGGCGCTCATCGGCCCAACCGGCGTCGGCAAGAGCTGGCTGGCCTCGGCGCTCGGCCACAAGGCGTGTCGCGACAACCGCTCGGTCCTCTATCAACGCGTGCCCCGGCTCTTCGAGGCCCTCGCCCTGGCGCGTGGCGACGGACGCCATCCGCGTCTTCTGCGCACCCTGGGCCGTGCCGATCTGCTCATTCTCGATGATTGGGGCCTGGAGCCGCTCGACGCCGCCGCCCGGCACGATCTTCTGGAAATCCTCGAGGAACGCTACGGACGCCGCTCCACGATGATTACCTCCCAGCTTCCAGTCGACCGATGGCACGAAATAATCGGCGATCCGACCTATGCCGACGCCATCCTGGACCGTCTCGTTCACAACGCTCACCGCATCGAACTCGCCGGCGAAAGCATGCGCCGGACACGAGGCAAACAGAACCAGAAGGCTTGACCAAACATCATCGCCGGTGACAAAAAGCTATCGGCCAGCGAGGCTCGCAACCCGGGCGGCATCATTCCGTTACGGTGGGCGGCATCATTCAGGAATCCCGGGCGGCATTATCCCGTTATACCCGGGCGACTTCGTCGGAATCCGCAGCATGTCCGAGCCGGACTCTCGACGAAACGCTTCCGGCAATACTCGGTGATTGCAGCGCGGCCGTAGAGGAACGTCGCACTATCGGATGG
>JBKJYX010000265.1:0-8248 GCA_046715575.1 Sphingomicrobium sp.
TGTTCGAGGAAGAGCTAGACGTCGACGAGACGCTGTCGCAGCTGCTGGTAGCCGAGGGCTTCAGCGAGCTCGAGGAAGTCGCCTATATCGACCTCTCCGAGATCGCTTCGATCGAGGGCTTCGACGACGAGCTCGGGGAAGAGCTGCAGAGCCGTGCGGCCGAAGCGATCGAGCGCCGCGAGGAAGCCTATCGCGAGCAGCGCCGCGCGCTTGGCGTCGACGATGCGCTCGCCGGGATCCCGCATCTCAACGAGTTGATGCTGGTCACCCTCGGCAAGGCCGGGATCAAGACGCTCGACAATCTCGCCGACCTCGCCACCGACGAGCTGATCGCCAAGAAGCGGGTCGAGCAGCGCCGCCGCGACACCTCGATCGCGCCGCGCCGGCCGCAGCGCGAAGAGGACAAGGGCGGGGTGCTCGGCGAATTCGGCCTGTCCGAAGAGCAGGGCAACGAGATCATCATGGCCGCGCGCGCACACTGGTTCGAGGACGAGCCGAAATCAGAGGAGGCCGCCGATGCGGATTCCTCACAATGACCCGCTAGGTTCCGCCAGTTCCGGAGCGCCCGAACGGCGCTGCATTTTGTCCGCGAGCCACGGTTCGCGGGACGAGCTGCTGCGCTTGGCGATCTCTCCAGACGGTGACGTGCTCCCCGATGTCATGGCCAAGGCGCCGGGGCGCGGCGCATGGATCGGCGTCTCGCGCGCCGAACTCGAAACCGCTCTTGCCAAGGGCAAGCTCAAGGCCGCGCTGGCCCGCGCCTTCAAGGTCGCCGACCTCCAAATTCCCGCCGATCTCGGCGAGCAGGTCGCGCGAGCGCTGCGCCAGTGGACGCTCGACCGGCTCGGACTCGAGGCGCGTGCCGGCACGTTGATCAACGGCGCCGACCGCATCGAAGCCGCCGCCCGTGCCGGCAAGGTCCACCTGCTGATCCACGCCGCGGACGCCCGCGAGGATGGCCGCCGGTCGCTGGATCAGGCTTGGCGCGCCGGCGGCGGCGAGCCGCGCGGGGTGATATTCCCCGAAGAGCGCACTATCTTGTCAATGGCGCTGGGCCGCGAAAATGTGGTACATGTCGCCCTGACCGATCCCGCAGCCGCGTCGCGTGTGTCCCATGCGCTCGCCCGGTGGCGCGCTTTCACTGACCCCCGTACCGGGCTAGACGGCGGCGATCCCGCCTCGGCCCCCGGCTCGGCTGACGAATTTGACGAAGGAATAGAATGACCGACCAGACCGAAAAGCCGAAGCTTGGCACCCGGCCGCCGCTGGGCCTCAAGCGCACGGTCGAGACCGGCAAGGTCAAGCAGAGCTTCAGCCATGGCCGATCGAACACCGTCGTGGTCGAGGTCAAGAAGCGCCGCATCCTCGGCAAGCCGGGCGAACCACCGCCCGCCGAAGCGCCCAAGCCGGCGCCCGCCGCCGAGGCTCCAAAACCGGCTCCCAAGCCGCCCGCTCCAGCGCCAAAGCGCGCGCCGGTTGACGACATCTCATCGCGCCGCGAGCTTCAGGAAAAACTGCTGCGCGAGGCCGACGAAGCGCGCATGTCCCAGCTTGAGGAAGCGCGCCGCCGCGACGATCGCGTCAAGGTCGAGCAGACCGAGGACGAGAAGCGCCGGACCGAGGACAATCGCCGGGCCGAGGAAGAAGCAGCCGAACAGGCTCGCCAAATTGCCGAGGAGCCCGCGGTTGAGGCTGCTCCGGAGCCAGCACCGGTCGTCGAGGACCGAATCCCGGAGCGCGACGATGAGGACGAGCGCGGACATCGCCGTCCGGGTGGAGCTCCCGCAGCGAAGCGTCCCGAGCCGGCACGGCCATCGCGCAACCGTGAAGATCGCCGCCATTCGGGCAAGCTGACGGTCACCCGGGCGCTATCGGGCGAAGACGACAGCCGCGCCCGTTCACTAGCGGCGCTGCGCCGTTCCCGCGAGAAGGAAAAGCGCCACCACCAGCAGGCCGGCCCCGCCGCCAAGCAGGTCCGCGACGTCGTCGTCCCCGAGGCGATCACCGTCCAGGAACTCGCCAACCGCATGGCCGAGCGCGCCGCCGATTTGGTGAAGGCTTTGTTCAAGATGGGCATGCCGGTGACGGTTACCCAGACCATCGACCAGGACACAGCCGAGCTGCTGGTCACCGAGTTCGGGCACACCATCAAACGGGTCAGCGAAGGCGACATCGAGATCGGCATTGGCGACGACCAGGACGCCGCCGAGAGCCTCCAGCCGCGACCGCCGGTGGTGACCATCATGGGCCACGTCGATCACGGCAAGACTTCGCTCCTGGACGCGATCCGCGGCGCCAATGTCGTGTCCGGAGAATCCGGCGGCATCACGCAGCATATCGGCGCCTATCAGGTGACCGTGCCCGACAAGTCCAAGGTCACCTTCCTCGACACGCCGGGCCACGAAGCGTTCACTGAGATGCGCCAGCGCGGCGCCAACGTCACCGACATCGTCGTGCTGGTCGTCGCGGCGGACGATGGGCTGAAGCCTCAAACCATCGAGGCGATCAATCACACCCGCGCCGCCGGCGTGCCGATGATTGTCGCCATCAACAAGATCGACAAGCCCGATGCCAAGGCCCAGCGGGTCCGCGAGGAACTGCTGCAGCACGAAATCATCGTCGAAGAGATGGGCGGCGAGGTCCAGGACGTTGAGGTTTCGGCGACCAAGAAGACCAATCTCGACAAATTATTGGAGGCGATCGCGCTCCAGGCCGAAATTCTCGAATTGAGGGCCAACCCCGAGCGGCCTGCCGAAGGCACGGTCATCGAAGCCAAGCTCGACAAGGGCCGCGGCCCGCTGGCGACGGTGCTGATCCAGCGCGGCACGCTGCGCGTCGGCGACGTCTTCGTTGCCGGCGCGTCGAGCGGCAAGGTCCGCGCGATGATCGACGACAAGGGTAAACAGGTGAAGGAGGCCGGCCCGTCGGTCCCGGTTGAGGTCCTAGGCCTGTCCGCGGTGCCGGCAGCGGGCGAGCCGTTCACCGTGGTCGAAAACGAAGCCCGCGCCCGCGAAGTCGCCGCCTATCGCCAGGGCTTGCTCGACCGCAAGCGCACCACCACCGCGCCGGTCAGCCTCGAGAACATGTTCGCGTCGCGAGCCTCCGCCATCAAGGAGCTGCCGCTGGTCGTCAAAGCCGATGTCCACGGCTCGATCGAGGCCATCGTCCATGCCCTCAACCGGCTTTCCACCGACGAAATCCGGGTGCGCATCCTGCATTCGGGGGTCGGCGCGATCACCGAGAGCGACGTCACCTTGGCCAATGCCAGCGGCGCGCCGATCATCGGCTTCAACGTCCGCCCCAACGCCAAGGCGCGCGAGATCGCCGAGCGCAACAAGGTCGAGCTTCGCTATTACGACGTGATCTATCACCTGACCGACTGGGCCAAGGGCGCGATGGCCGGCGAATTGGGCCCCGAGATCATCGAGACGGTCGTCGGCCGCGCCGAGGTCAAGGAAATCTTCCCGGCCGGCAAGAAGGACAAGGCTGCGGGCCTGCTCGTTCTCGAAGGCGTCATTCGCAAGGGGTTGCACGCGCGGCTTACCCGCGACGACGTCATCGTCAGCAAAACCACCATCTCGTCGCTGCGCCGCTTCAAGGACGATGCGGCCGAGGTTCGCGCCGGCATGGAGTGCGGGGCGCTCCTCGCCGACACCAACGACATCAAGCCGGGCGATCATCTCGAAGTGTTCGAGACCGAGGAGCGCGCGCGGACGCTTTAGTCGATGCTGCTGGAATCCTTCGACGCTGGGCCAAACTGGCGGATCGTCCTCGAGCCACAACCAGAGGGCGTGTACGTGCTCGTGTATGAGCGGGAAGGCTCTGAATCCCCTGAGCGGGACCAGCTCCAAGACGACCTTGAAATGGCCAAGCTAGCTTGCCGAGAAGACTTCGGAACTTCCGATGATTCTTGGCATGAGCATCTCGGCAAGAAGATCATGGGCTGATGCGCAAAGTCGAAACTCCCGAAGGCCGTTCGGTCCGCCTGCTTCGCGTCGGCGAGCAGGTGCGCCACGCACTCTCGGCCATCCTGATGCGCGGCGATGTGCACGACGAAACGCTGGCCAGCCATCTGGTCAGCGTCACCGAGGTTCGCATGTCGCCCGACCTGCGCCACGCGACGGTGTTCGTGAAGCCGCTGCTCGGCCAGGACGAGGATGTCGTGTTGAAAGCGCTGCGGACCCACACCGCCTTCTTCCAGAAGGAAGTGGCGCGCCGGATGACCACCAAATATGCGGCGAAGTTGAAGTTCCTCGCCGACGACAGCTTCGACGAAGGCAGCAAGATCGATGCGCTCCTGCGTAATCCCAAGGTGGCGCAGGACATCGGCAAGGAATGAATCTCGACGACCCGATGACCGGCGACGGCTGCCGCGCCGAGCGGTTGACCGAAGCCCACAGCGACCAGCTCCGCGAAGCGTGCGCCGAAGACCCGGACATCTGGCAAATCTACTACGTCAGCTACGCGCCCGGGCATTTCGACGAGAGCTTTGAGGCGCTGCTGCAGCGGCCGTGGGTGCCGTTCGCGCTCTATGACGGCGACCAGTTCGTCGGCATGAGCTGCTTTCTCAACGTCGACGACAGCCGCCAGACGCTCGAGATCGGCAGCACCTATTACCGTCCCGCCCTCCGCGCCACCGGCTTCAACGCGCGGTGCAAGGACATGATGCTGTGCCACGCCTTCGACCGCGGTTACCGCCGCGTCGAGTTTCGCGTCGACGGCCGCAATTCGCGCAGCCAGGCGGCGATGAAGAAGCTCGGCGCGGTGCGCGAGGGCGTCATGCGCGCCGATCGCATCACCTGGACCGGCCACGTCCGCGACACCGTCCTGTTCGCGATCCTCAAGGACGAATGGCCGGTCTAAAGCCGTCATTCCCGCGCAGGCGGGAATCCCGCTTCTGTCCCCAAGAAAAGCGGGACCCCCGCTTTCGCGAAGGTGACGAGTGAGGCTAGACCTCACTCTATGGCCAAACTCTATTTCTACTATGCGGCGATGAACGCGGGGAAATCGACCACGCTGCTGCAGGCGGATTTCAACTATCGCGAGCGCGGCATGGAAACCATGTTGTGGACCGCCGCCCACGACGACCGCTCCGGCACCGGCCGCATCGCCTCGCGGCTCGGCCTCATCGTCGAGGCCAACGCTTTCTCGCCCGGGGTCGACCTGTTCGAAGCGGTCGGTGATGAACTGAAGCGCCGCAAGCTCCACTGCGTCCTGATCGACGAAGCGCAGTTCCTCTCCCGCGACCACGTTCTCCAGCTCTGCCGCCTCGCCGACGAGGTCGGCCTGCCGGTGCTTTGCTACGGTCTGCGCACCGACTTCCTCGGCCAGTTGTTCGAGGGCAGCGCGGCGCTGCTCGCGCTCGCCGATACGCTGGTCGAGCTGAAGGCGGTCTGCGAATGCGGCCGCAAGGCGATGATGAATCTGCGCGTCGATGTCGACGGCCACGCCGTCGCCGCCGGCGCCCAGACCGAAATCGGCGGCAACGACCGCTATGTCGCTTTGTGCCGCCGCCATTTCTTCGAGCGCTTGCGCGAAGGCGAAGCGCGCCAGCTCAGCCTCGGACTTTCTCGTTGAGCATCTGGGCGCGCCTCTCTTGACCCCCTTCGCGGCGGCCCCCACGTCCCTTCGATGAACGAAAACACCCTGTATCAGATCGCCGTGTGGCTGGTGCCGCTGGTCATCGCCATCGTCTTCCACGAGGTGGCGCATGGCTTGGTCGCTCGGCGCCTCGGCGATCCGACAGCGGCCGAGCAAGGGCGGCTGACGCTCAACCCGATCCGCCATGTCGACCCATTCGGGACGTTGATCCTGCCGATGATCCTGGCGCTCGCGCACGCGCCAATCTTCGGCTGGGCCAAACCGGTTCCGGTCAACTACCAGCGGCTCGGTCATCCGCGCCGCGACATGGTGCTGGTGGCGCTGGCCGGGCCGGGCATGAACCTGCTTCTCGCGGTGATCGGCAGCCTGATCCTGGGCGTCACGGTGTGGGCGTTCAGCGGCGAGCCAAACCCAACCGCGCTGTTCGTCGCCCAAAATTCGATCAACTTCGTCCTGATCAATATCTTCCTCGCCATCTTCAACCTGATCCCGCTGCCGCCGTTCGACGGCGGGCATGTCGTCCAGGGCCTGCTTCCGCCGCGCGCCGCCGCGAGCTTCGGCAGGATCGGCCGCTATTCGCTCTTGGTGCTGATATTCCTGCTGCTGGTGCTCCCAATGCTCTCCCCCAGCGCCGACATCGTTCGCCGCATCGTCTCGCCGATCGTCAATGGAATAGCCGGCTGGCTGCTGGGAATGACCGGCGTCAGCTTTCGCTGATGCTCCACGGCTGGATCATCCTCGACAAGCCGGTCGGGCTCGGCTCGACCCAGGCCGTGTCAGCCGTCAAGCGCCTCCTCAAGGAAGCGGGCGAACCCAAGACCAAGGTCGGCCACGGCGGCACCCTCGACCCGCTGGCCAGCGGCGTGCTGCCGATCGCGCTCGGCGAGGCGACCAAACTCGCCGGCCGCATGCTCGACGCCACCAAGGCCTATGAATTCACGATCCGCTTCGGCGAGCAAACCGACACGCTCGACGGCGAGGGACAAGTCATCGAAACCAGCGCCGCCCGCCCGACGCTACAGGACATCAAGGGCGTATTACCGCGCTTCACTGGAGAGATTGACCAAATCCCGCCGGCCTATTCGGCGCTCAAGATCGACGGCAAAGCCGCTTATTCCCGCGCCCGCGCCGGCGAAATGCTCGAAATGAAGCCGCGCACCGTCACCGTCCACGACCTCCGCCTGGTGGAAAGCAGCGCCGACGACGCGACCTTTTTGGCCACCGTCTCCAAGGGCACCTACATCCGCAGCCTCGCCCGCGACATCGCGATGGCGCTCGGCACGGTCGGCCATGTGACCATGCTGCGCCGCACGCGCGCCGGCCCGTTCACCCTGGAACAGGCCATTTCGCTGGACTTTCTAGGCAAAGCCGCTAAGGCGCGGCAATTCGATGGGGCGGTACTTCCGCTAACCGCGGCGCTGGACGACATCCCGGCCCTCCCCGTCACCCCCGGCCAAGCCCAGCTGCTCCGACATGGACAGACGCTTGCCGGTTTCCCCGCGATGCCGGGGCTTGCCCTCGCCACCGACGACGATCGTCCGGTGGCGCTGGTGGAAGCTTCGGCAGGCGGCCTCCGGGTCGTTCGCGGGTTCAACCTTTGAAAGAGGAGTTTGACGATGTCGATCACTGCCGAACACAAGGCTGAATTGATCAAGGAACATGGCCGCGGCTCCGACGACACGGGTTCGCCCGAAGTCCAGGTCGCGATCATCACCAGCCGCATCAACACCCTGACCGAGCACTTCAAGACCCACGCCAAGGATAACCATTCGCGGCGCGGCCTCTTGATGATGGTCAACAAGCGGCGCTCGCTGCTGGATTATCTCCGCCGCGAGGATGAGAAGCGTTACACCGATCTCATCGCCAAGCTGGGTCTGCGTAAGTAATCGCAAGGTCGCCTTCGGGCGCCTTTCACTCAAGGAAACTCCGCAATTCGGTGGAGAGTCCGTGGGGCCATTTCAATGCCCCGAACCGCAGCGGGCCGGCTTGCCCGCGCTTAGATGAACTCGACCGCATCCGGCGCTCGAGCAAAGGAAACCACATGTTCAATATGAAAACTGTCGAAATCGAGCTGGGCGGCAAGACGCTGAAGCTCGAAACGGGCCGCGTTGCCCGCCAGGCCAACGGCGCGGTTCTCGCGACGCTGGGCGAAACCGTCGTCCTCTGCGCGGTCACCGCCGCCAAGACCGTCAAGCCGGGCCAGGACTTCTTCCCGCTGACCGTCCACTATCAGGAAAAATTCTCGGCTGCCGGCCGCATTCCCGGCGGCTTCTTCAAGCGCGAGCGGGGAGCGACCGAAAAGGAAACGCTGACCAGCCGCCTGATCGACCGCCCGATCCGCCCCTTGTTCCCCGAGGGCTTCTACAATGAAGTCCTCGTCATCGCCCAGGTCCTCTCCTACGACGGCGAGAACGAGCCCGACATTTTGGCGATGATCGCCGCGTCGGCCGCGCTCACCATCTCCGGCGTCCCCTTCATGGGCCCGATCGGCGGCGCCCGCGTCGGCTACGCCAATGGCGAATACATTCTCAACCCGACCAACACCGAAGTCGCCGAGTGCGAGCTCGACCTGGTCGTCGCCGGCACTTCCAATGCGGTGATGATGGTCGAGAGCGAAGCCAAGGAGCTGTCCGAAGACGTCATGCTC
>JBKJYX010000266.1:0-4290 GCA_046715575.1 Sphingomicrobium sp.
GCTGCGCGTCACCGACGCCGAGACGCTGGAAATCGTGCGCATGGTACTGGTCGGCAAGATCAACCGCGACCTGGTCCGCACGGTCAACCGCGAGGCCGGCGACAACCCGGTGGCGATCGGCGTCGCCGGCGAGGATGCCGGCCTGCTGACCGTCAGGCCGCTCGATTCGGCGCTGGGATTCGTCGGCAGCGTGACCGAGGTCCGCGCGTCGCTGATCGACCGCCTGCTCGACGACGGGTTGACGCCGGTGGTGTCGACGGTCGGCGGCGATTCCACGGGCCAGCCCTATAACGTCAATGCTGACGATGCGGCGCGCGCGATCGCCGTGGCGCTCAAGGCGCAGAAGCTGGTGTATCTGACCGCAGCGCCGGGGTTGCTCGAGAATGTCGACGACCCGGCGTCGTTGGTGCCGCGGATGACTCCTGCCGGGCTTCGCGCGCGGATCGGTTCGGGATCGGTCGGAGCGGGCATGATTCCCAAGCTTCGCGCCTGTGCCGAGGCGATCGAGGGCGGCGTCGGCAGCGCGCACATCATCGATGGGCGGGTGCCCCACGCTTTGCTGATCGAGCTGCTCACCGACCAAGGGGTGGGCACGATGATCGAGCCGGAGGCGCGCGTATGAGAGACCTGCTCGCCATCCGCGATCTTGACCGCGCCGACCTCGAGCAAATCCTGGCTTTGGCGGTCGATCCGCCCTCCGACCGGCCGCTCGCCGGCAAGGGCATCGCGCTTTATTTCGAAAAGCCGAGCGCGCGGACCCGCAATTCGATGGAGATGGCCGCGGTGCAATTGGGCGCACACCCGGTCTATCTGCAGCGCGATGATCTCGGCATCGGCACGCGGGAGAGCGCCGCCGATGTCGCGCGCACATTGGCCTGTTATCATTCGGTGATTGCGGCGAGGGTCAGGGACCACGGCGTGCTCAATGAGATGGCTGCGGCGACCGAAGTGCCGGTGCTCAACATGCTGTCCGACAGCGACCATCCGCTTCAGGCGCTGGCCGACATGCTGACCATCCGCCAGCTCCTCGGGCGCATCGAGGGGGCGCGCATCGCCTTTATCGGCGAGGCCAACAATGTCGCCCGGTCGCTGGCCGAGGCGTGCAGCCTGCTCGGCGCCGAGCTGACGGTCGCGAGCCCCGCAGGCTATGGTTTTAGCGGACCGCTCGCGGGTGTACGCCAGGTCGAGGACCCGGCGCAGGCGGTTGCCAACGCCGACATCGTCTACACCGACGTCTGGGTTTCGATGGGGCAGGACACGCAGGCCGATGCTCGCAATGGCGCATTCGCCGGCTACACGGTCGATGCCGCGCTGATGGCCAAGGCCAACGACGCCTGGTTCATGCACTGCCTGCCGGCGCGCCGCGGGGAGGAGGTCTCAGCCGAAATTATCGATGGCCAGCGATCGGCGGTATGGCGGCAGGCGGAGAATCGCATGCACAGCGCGCGCGGTGCCCTGCTGTGGATGACCGGATCGGCATGAACCTATGACCAGCAAGCGCAAGAAAGTGGTGCTCGCATATTCGGGCGGGCTCGACACCTCGATCATCCTCAAATGGCTGCAGACCGAGCTCGATGCCGAGGTGGTGACCTTCACCGCCGATCTCGGGCAAGGCGAGGAAGTCGAGCCGGCGCGGGCCAAGGCCGAGATGCTCGGCGTGAAGCCCGAGAACATTTTCATCGAGGATTGCCAAGAGGAGTTCGTCCGGGACTTCGTCTTCCCGATGTTCCGCGCCAACACGGTTTACGAGGGACAGTATCTGCTCGGCACCGCCATCGCCCGGCCATTGATCGCCAAGCGCCAGATCGAGATCGCGCGCGAGGTCGGCGCCGACGCGGTGTGCCATGGCGCGACCGGCAAGGGCAACGACCAGGTCCGCTTCGAGCTCGGCTACTACGCGTTGCAGCCCGACATCGAAGTCATCGCGCCGTGGCGCCAGTGGGCGTTTACCGGCCGCGAGCAGCTGATCGAGTTCGCCGAAAAGCACCAAATCCCGATCGCTAAAGACAAACGCGGCGAGGCGCCCTTCTCGATCGACGCCAATTTGCTGCACAGCTCGTCCGAAGGGAAAGTGCTCGAGGACCCGGCGGCCGAGGCGCCCGAATATGTCCACCAGCGGACGATTGCACCCGAGGATGCGCCCGACAAAGCGACGGTCTTCACCATCGACTTCGAGCGCGGAGATCCGGTTGCGATCGACGGCGAACCATTGTCGCCCGCGGCGTTGCTGGCGCGGCTCAACCGCCTCGGCCACGACAATGGCATCGGCCGGCTCGACCTGGTCGAAAGCCGCTTTGTCGGCATGAAGTCGCGCGGGATTTATGAAACGCCCGGCGGCACCATCTTGCTGGCCGCCCACCGCGGGATCGAATCGATCACGCTCGACGGCGGCGCGATGCACCTCAAAGACGAGCTGATGCCGCGCTACGCGAGCCTGATCTACAACGGCTTCTGGTTCGCGCCCGAGCGGGCGATGCTCCAGGCCTTGATCGACCGGAGCCAGGAGCAGGTCGCCGGACGAGTGTCGATGAAGCTCTACAAAGGCAACGCCACCGTGATCGGCCGGACAAGCCCGCACTCGCTCTACAACCAGGACCTGGTGACCTTCGAGGAGGACAGCGGCGGCTACGACCAGCGCGACGCCGACGGTTTCATCCGCCTCAACGCCTTGCGACTGCGCATCGCCGCGAAACGCGAGCTGCGGCTCAATCCGCCGGGCAAACGCAAACCTGGAAAATGAGTGGAGGCCCGAGCCGGAATCGAACCGGCGTGCAAGGATTTGCAGTCCTCTGCGTAACCACTCCGCCATCGGGCCGAGACGTGGCCATGTCTTCGACATCGCCGGCTGGGTCAAGCGTCGACCTGCCTTTCAAATTCGACCAACGGCGGTTGGCGCGGTGGCCAGCGGTCGATAAGAGCAGCCTTGCATTCAAGGTGTATTAGCGGCATATTACAGCTATGACGGTCCAGGTTCCCATTCCCGACTTCGCCGCGGCTCGGCAGGCGATGATCGAGAGCCAGTTGCGGCCCGAAGGCGTGTCAGATGCCGGCGTTCTCGAGGCGATGGCCGCGGTTCCGCGCGAGCAGTTCGTGCCGGAACGGTCCCGTGTGCTGGCCTATGCCGACCGTTCGCTGGCAATCGGCGGCGGCCGTTCCCTCGCTTCACCGGCCGTACTCGGCAAGCTGCTGACCGAGATGGCGCCGGTGGCGGGCGAGCGTGCGCTCGTGATTGGCGCGGGCACCGGCTACTCGGCGGCGGTGCTCGCCCGCATCGGGTGCGAAGTAATCGCGGTTGAAAGCGCGCCGGAGCTCGTCACCTTCGCTCGGAAGTTGGGACTCAAGGTGGTCGAAGGGAAGCTCGAAGCGGGTCACACGGACGGCGCGACCTACGACCTCATCCTGATCGACGGCGCAATCGAGTATTTGCCGGAACCGATCATCGGCCAGCTCGCGGACGGCGGCCGGCTCGGCACGGCGTCGATCGACCGCGGCGTCACGCGCCTGATCGTCGGCCACAAGGTCGCCGGGGCATTCGGCTATCTGTCCATCGCCGACGCCGGGGTCGCCGCGCTGCCCGGTTTCTCCCGGCCGCGGCCGTTCACATTCGAAAGGTAAGGGCTGGTGTTGCGTAAGCTTGGATTAGGATCGCTGGTCGCGGCGCTGATGGCGGGGACGGCCTCGGCCGACACGCTGCGCGAGGCGCTGGTCTCGACCTATGCGACCAACCCGACAATCACTGGGCAGCGCGAGGCGTTGCGCGCTACCGACGCCAACGTGGCGATCGCTCGTGCTGCCGGCCGACCGCAGATCAGCGCGACGACCGGCATCAATCGCGACCTGAGCCGCAGCGGAGTCCTCGATGTTGGCGGCAAGGGCCCCGACCTGTCGGTCGGCGCCGATCTCAGTTACCCGCTGTTTAACGGCGGCAGCGTCAAGAACAATGTCCGCGCCGCCCGGACCCGCGTCGAAGCGGGACGCGCGACATTGAGAGCGGTGGAGGGCGACGTGTTCACCGAGGCCGTCGCCGCCTACATGGACGTGATCCGCGACCGCGCGATCGTCGAACTGAATGGCAACAATGTGCAGGTTATGACCACCAATTTGGAGGCGACCCGCGACCGCTTCGAGATTGGTGACTTGACGCGAACCGATGTTGCCCAGTCCGAGGCCCGGTTGCAGCTCGGCAGAGCGCTCGTTGCCACCTCGCAAGGCCGGTTGACGGGCAGCGAAGAGAATTATCGCCGGGTGATCGGCAAGCGCCCGGATGCGCTGGCGCCGCCGCCACCGCTC
>JBKJYX010000267.1:0-4935 GCA_046715575.1 Sphingomicrobium sp.
GCCGCACGCTGGCGACGCTGCGCTTCTTCGCCAACGCGCCGATGGGTCCCGAAGCCTCCGGCCGGACCGGGCACAAGGGCTTCTTCTACCATTTCATCGACATGGAAGAAGGACGGCGGTTCGAGACCACCGAGCTGTCGTCGATCGACACCACCTTGCTGCTTGGCGGAGCGCTGTTCGCGGCGCAATATTTCGACCGCCCGGAGGCCGACGAAGCCGAGATCCGGCGCTTGGCCGCGCGGCTCAACGACGCGGTCGACTGGCGCTGGATGCTGGGCCGCGGCCCATTCATCTCGATGGGCTGGAATCCGGAGAAGGGCTTCATCCCGCACCAGTGGAACCGCTACAATGAGGCGACGCTGCTGTACCTGCTCGCGCTGGGCAGTTCGACCTTCGCCATCGATGCCAATATCTGGACGCGCTACACGCGCAATTTCGACCTCAGCTGGGGTGATCATTGGGGCCAGCGGCACCTCCATTTCCCGCCGTTGTTCGGGCACCAGTTCAGCCATGTCTGGGTCGACTTCAAAGGCATCGCCGATCCGTGGCTGCGGGCCAAGGGCATCGACCTGTTCGAGAACACCGCCGAGCGACCATCGCCCAGCGCAATTATGCTATCGCCAACCCCGGCGGCTGGCGCGGCTATGACGGCGAGGTCTGGGGACTGACGGCGTGCGACGGTCCGGGGGATTTCAAGCACAGCGTCGGTGGCCGCGAGCGGGAGTTCTTCAGTTACTCGGCGCGCGGGCCGGGCGACCGCGACGACGGCACCCTGGCACCGACCGCGGCGGCGGGCTCGATCGCCTTTGCTCCGGAGATCGTGCTGCCCGCATTGGCTGCGATGAAGGCGCGCTATGGCGCCGCGATCTATGGCCGCTACGGTTTCTTCGACAGTTTCAACCCGACGCTGGCCGATCCGGCGCTGGCCGGCTTAATCCGCGAAGGTGGGATTGTGCCGGGCGTCGCCTGGGTCGATGACGACATCCTCGGCATCGACCAGGGCCCGATCGTGGCGATGATCGCCAATTATCGCAACGGCTTGATCTGGCGGCGGATGCGCAGCTCGACGCCGATCGTCGCCGGCCTGCGCAAAGCCGGGTTTACCGGCGGCTGGCTGGGTGCATGAGGCTCGCCCGACGCACCTTCATCGCCGGCCTCGCGGCGCTTCCTTTGGCCGGAGGGTGCGCACGCCGACCGAAGGGCACGCTGGAATTCTGGGCGATGGGCGCCGAGGCCGAAAATCTGCCGGCGCTGCTTGCTAAGCTGCCGGGCATTCCCAAGGTCCAGGTGCAGCCGTTGCCGTGGACCGCCGCCCACGAAAAACTACTCACCAGCTTTGCCGGGGATTCGCTTCCCGACCTCGGCCAAGTCGGCAATAGCTGGATTGCCGAGCTGGCGGCGATCGACGCCATCCTGCCGGTGCCGGCGGCGCTGATCCCACTGACGAATGGTCAATTTCCCGCGGTGGTCGACACCAACCGCATCGGCGACCGGTTGATGGCTCTGCCCTGGTATGTCGACACCAGGCTCCAATTTTATCGCCGCGACCTGTTCGCCCGCGCCGGCTATGCCGCGCCGCCGCCCAAATGGGCTGACTGGAAACAAGCGCTTCACAAGGTCAAGGCGGTCGCCGGGCCGGGCAATTACGCGCTGCTCATGCCGCTCAACGAATTCGAGCACCTGACCGGCATGGCGCTTTCGGCGGGTGCGAGCCTGCTCAATCCCGAAGGGACTCGCGGGGCGTTCGCTGCGCCAGAGTTTCGGGAGGCAATCGCTTTCTACAAATCGCTCTACGACGAGCGGCTTGCCCCAGTCGCGTCTTCGACCCAGATCAGCAACCTCTGGAAAGAGTTTTCGCGCGGCTATTTCAGCGTCTACCCGTCGGGGCCGTGGACCATCGGCGACATGAAGGAGCGCTTGCCGCCCGACATGCAGAACAGCTGGGCGACGGCGCCTTTCCCCGGTCCGCGCGGGACCGGCGCCAGCACGCCGGGCGGTTCGAGCCTGGTGGTCTACAAGTCGGCGCGCGATCCGGCCGCGGCGTGGAGCCTGGTCGCGCGATTGCTTGCACCCGCGACCCAGAAGGAGTTGCAGCGCCTTACCGGTGATCTTCCGCCGACCCGCTCCGTGTGGCAGGCGACCGGCCTCACCGCCGACCCGATCACTGCCGCCTTCGCCACCCAACTCGATCACGCCCGCGCGCTTCCCAAAGTGCCCGAGTGGGAGCGGATCGTCACCGAGATGCAGAATGTCGCCGAACTCGTCGTGCGCGGCCGAATGACTATCGACGCCGGTGTCCGCGAGATCGACAAGCGCGCCGACCGCTTGCTCGAAAAGCGCCGCTGGATGATCGAAAAGGGCCGCAGCGCATGAGAGAGCCGACCGTCCGCGCCGAGGCTCGCGCCGGCTGGGCGATGACAGCCCCGGCACTCGCGGCAATCGGCCTGTTCTTCGTTGTTCCGGCGGTGGCCTCGCTGGCGTTGAGCTTCACCGATTTCGACATTTATGCGCTCGCCAATCTCAATAACCTGCGCTTCATCGGCCTCGACAATTACCAGCGGCTGGTGACCAATCCGTTGTTCTGGCAGGCGATGCGCAACACCTTGTGGTTCGTCGTGCTTGGCGTGCCGCTGATCGTCTCGCTGTCGCTCGCTGCTGCACTGCTGGTGCACGCCAAGACGCTGCGCTGGAAACCGCTTTGGCGGGTGGCACTGTTCGCGCCGTTCGTAACCACGCTGGTGGCGACAGCGCTGGTCTGGAATTACCTGCTTCACACCCGCTACGGCCTGATCAATTACGCGCTCGGCTGGGTTGGAATCGCCCCGGTCGACTGGCTCGGCAACCCGCACACCGCGCTTCCCGCGATCTTGCTGTTCGTGGCGTGGAAGACGTTCGGCTACAACATGATCATCTTTCTCGCCGCGCTGCAGGCGGTCAACGCCGACCTGATCGACGCGGCGCGGGTCGATGGGGCGGGCGCATGGACACGCTTCCGGCACGTCACCCTGCCCGCGATCGCGCCGACCATGCTGCTGGTCGCGATCCTGACCGTCGCCGGCATGTTCCAGCTGTTCGCCGAACCCTATGTCATGACCCAGGGCGGCCCGGCCAAGTCGACCGTCACCGTGCTCTATTTCATGTACGAGGAAGGGTTCAAATGGTGGAACCTCGGCTCGGGCGCGGCGGTCGCGTTCATTCTCTTCCTGTGCATCTTCGTCACGACTCTGGTCCAGATGCACATCGCCCGGCGCAGCGGAGCGATCTGATGACCTGGCTTCAACGCAACGGCCTGACGATCCTCGCCGCGGTGGTAGTATTGGTAGTGCTGCTGCCGCTCGCCTGGATGGTCTCGGTCAGCTTCATGCCGCCGGGGAGCGCGGGGCAATTTCCGCCGCCGCTCATTCCCAAAACCCCGACGCTGGTCAATTACGAGACCCTGTTCGGCACCTATGGCGTCGGCCGCTATCTCGCCAACAGTTTCCTCATCTCGTGCCTGGCAACAGCGCTGGCGCTGATGTTCACGGTCCCCGCCGGCTATGCGTTCGCCAAACTGCGTTTCACCGGCCGCAACGCGGTGTTCCAGGCGCTGGTTGGCGCGCTGGTCGTGCCCGGACAGATCGGCATGTTGCCGCTGTTCCTCGAATTGAAGGCGATGGGGCTGGTCAACAGCTACGGCGGGGTGCTGGTCCCGTGGCTCGCCAACATCTTCGGCATCTTCCTGGTGCGCCAGTTCTGCCTGTCGATCCCAACCGAGATGATCGAGGCGGCGCGGGTCGACGGGGCGAGCGAATGGATGATCTTCCGCCGGATTGTCCTGCCGACGCTGAAACCGGTCCTCGTCACGCTGGCGCTGTTCGTGTTCCTCGGCAGCTGGAACGACTTCATGTGGCCGCTGATCATACTCGCCGACCAGGACCTTTACACCCTGCCGGTGGCGCTGGCCGCGCTCAGCCGCGAGCATGTCCAGGACAATGAGCTGATGATGGCCGGCTCCGTCGTGACGGTGCTCCCGGTGCTGGTGCTGTTCCTCGTCCTCCAGCGCCATTACCTTGACGGCTTGCTCGCCGGGAGCGTCAAGGGGTGAGAATGCTCGCGGCAGTGCCGGTGCTCCTGCTGCTGCTGTCCGCGGCACCGGCGCCAATCCTGGTCGATCCGATGGACGACGCGACGGCGTGGCCGGCGAAGGGGTCGGACAGCGTCACCGCTTCGAGCGCCGCGGTCGGCAAAGCGGTGGAACTGCGGTACGATTTCGGAGAGGTATCGGGCTATGGCTATATGCGCCGGCCGATCGATGTCGCGGTGCCGCGTAATTTCGATATTCGGTTCAAAATCAAAGGCATAGGTGGCCGCAACGATCTCCAGCTGAAGCTGACCGACGGCGATAGTGTCTGGTGGAAGGTGTGGCGCAACTTCCGCCCGCCTGCCGAGTGGCAGGAAGTCGTTGTTCCAGCGGGAGAAATTAACTTCGCCTGGGGTCCGGCCGACGACAAAACGCTGCGCCACGCCGACGGGATCGAGTTCGTCGTCGCCCGCAATCGCGACGGCGGCGCCGGACGGATCGCCATTGATGACTTGCGGATCACTCCACTCCCGGGGGTTCCAGTTGCCGTTAGGAAGGAGAGTTCGGCCAATGACGCGATCGCGGCACTGGCCAAGGCGAGCCCGCGCGGCGCGTTCCCGCGCGCCTTCATCGGCGAGCAGCCCTATTGGACGCTGGCGGGGAGCGACGGCGGCAAGGTAACGGCGCTGGTCAGCGAGGATGCGGCGATCGAGCCAGCCAAGGGCAGCTTCTCGATCGAGCCGACGGTGGTCGACGGCGGCAAGCGTTTTGACTGGGCGGCCGTCGAACAGAGCCACTCGCTCGCCGACGGCACGCTGCCGATCCCCACGGTGACCTGGACCGCGCCCGACTTTCGTCTCGACACGACCTTGCTC
>JBKJYX010000268.1:0-3942 GCA_046715575.1 Sphingomicrobium sp.
GCGGTTGCTCCTTCGGCGCCGCTCCACCCATTTGGGCGTCACGAACTCTCCCGCGCGGCCTTCCGGCAGTTGCCGGTGACCGGGCGAGCCTTGGCCGCGTCCGTCTATTGAGTCAACGATGTGCGCAGCTCAGCGCGTCGCGTTGTACCTGAGCATGTCCTGGCTCATCTGGAACCCGACCAGATGCTCGAAGGTTGCGGCCGCGACCGCGGCGCGGACCGCCGGATCGGAGAGCGGATCGACCGCCGCTTCGGCCTCGCCGGCCTTACGCCGCCGGTTCAGGATCAGCCGGGCATTCTCCGGAAGCGTCGCCGCCGCCCGGGACAGCCACAGCGCCGCTTGCCCTTTGGTCTGGGCGCGCTGGCTGCCGGCCGGGAAATTCAGCACCACTTGGCCAACGCGCTTGGAGACGATCCGGCTACCGCCCTGAACCGCGACGCTGAAGAAGGGCAGCACGACCTGGCGCGCCGGACCCGCGTCCCCGCGGACGGCGACCACGTCGAAGCTGGCGTTGGACAGCACCCGATCGCCGCTCTGGTTGCAATTGTTGAACAGGTTGGTGATCGTCGCGGTGACGTCGATCGCCGCCGCATCCCTGCTCTGGGGCGGGTTGAACAAGGTGATGTCGCCGGTTGCGGCGGGGATCCCGATCTGCGGGCAGGCGCTGCGCGTAATGTACACCCCGCCGTCCTCGATTTGGCCCCGGCGGGAACAGGCGGACAACAGCGACAGGATCAGCAGCGTGGCGATGCGGAGCTTCACGGGGGAGGGATTCCTTCGAAAGACGGGGCACGGCAATGGGCGCCGTTCATAGGAAGCGCCTTTCAAGGCTGCAAGCGATCGCTTACATGCGCTGACCAATGGCTGAACGCCCTCCCTTGCATGTGCTGATCGCCGCGCCGAGAGGTTTCTGCGCCGGCGTCGATCGCGCAATCCAGATCGTCGAGCTGGCGCTCGAGCGGTTTGGCGCACCGGTCTATGTTCGCCACGAGATCGTCCACAACCGCTTTGTCGTCGATCGGCTCCGAGACATGGGGGCGGTATTCGTCGACGAGCTTGACGAGGTCCCGGACGACCGGCCGGTGGTGTTCTCCGCCCAAGGCGTGCCTAAATCCGAGCCCGCCATGGCTAGCCAGCGCGGCCTGCATTTCGTCGATGCCACCTGCCCCCTGGTCTCCAAGGTCCACCGCCAGGCCGAGCGGCTGATCGCCGACGGCCGCCACATCCTGTTCATCGGCCATGCCGGCCATCCGGAAGTCATCGGCACCTTCGGCCAGGTCCCCGAAGGCTCGATCACCCTCGTCGAGACGATCGCGGATGCGCGGAGCGTCGCCGCCGCCACCCCGGCGACCCTCGCCTTCCTCACCCAGACAACGCTGTCGGTCGACGACACCGCCGCCATCGTTGACGTCTTGAAGGCACGGTTTCCGGCCATCCAGGCGCCGCGCAGCGAGGACATTTGCTACGCGACCTCGAATCGCCAGGCGGCGGTCAAGGCGATCGCTCCGGCATGCGAGAAGATGCTGGTGATCGGTGCCCCCAACAGCAGCAACTCGCTGCGCCTGGCGGAAGTTGCCGAGCGCCTGGGCGTGCCGTCGCGCCTGATCGAGCGGGCGACAGACATCGACTGGAACTGGCTGGGGCAGCCGCACACGCTCGGCGTCACCGCGGGCGCGTCGGCGCCGGAGCTGTTGGTGCGCGAAGTGATCGACGCGCTCCGCTCCCGGTTCGACGTGACCGAGGATGAAACGCAGCATTCGGCCGAGGGCATGAGTTTCAAGCTGCCGCGGGAGCTGGTCGCCTGACGACGCCAAGCGAACTGCCGAAGGTCGAGATTTTCACCGACGGAGCGTGCCGCGGCAATCCCGGTCCGGGCGGCTGGGCCGCGCTGATTCGCCTTGATTCAACAACAGGAACCCGCGCGCGCGAGCGCGAGCTGTCGGGCGGCGAACCGCTGACCACCAACAACCGGATGGAGCTGATAGCCGCGATCGAGGCCCTCAACGCCCTCACGAAGCCGTGCCGGGTCAAGCTCACCACCGACAGCGTCTATGTCCGCGACGGCATTACGCGGTGGATCCACGGCTGGCAGCGCAACGGCTGGCGGACCGCGGACAGGAAGCCGGTCAAGAATGCCGACCTGTGGCAGCAGTTGTTAGACGCGGTCGCTCGACACCGGATCGAATGGCACTGGGTCAAGGGCCACAGCGGCCACCCCGAGAACGACCGCGTCGACGCGCTGGCCTGCGCGGCCGCGGATGCGCAGCGATTGGGCTAGCGCGGCTGGAAATCGGCGGGATCGATTCCCGCCAGCTCCTCCGGCAGCACCTCGCCCCGAATCAGCGCGGCGCAAAGCAAGGACGCGGCGGGCGCGGTCTGGATGCCCATGCCGCCCTGCCCCGCGCACCAGAAGAATCCTGCGACCAGGGGATCGAAGCCGAGCTTCATCGCGCGGTCGGGCGCGAAGCTCCTTAAGCCCGCCCATTTGCGCTCCACCGCCTCGACCGGCCAGTCGACCGCTTTCTCGAACCGGTCGATCGCGTTGGCGACGTCGATCTCTTCGGGCGCGACATCGCACGGTCCGACCGGCGTTTCGTCCAAGGGGCTGACCCAGACGCTGCGGTCGCCCTCACCCTTGAAATAGAAACTGGTGTGGAGATCGGTGACCAGCGGCAGGTCGCGCAAGCCCTCGCGGCCGACGCGAAGCTGGACCACGGTCCGCCGCATCGGCTGCAGCGCGATGCCCGGCACGCCGGCGCGAGCGGCGACGTCATCGGCCCACGCCCCGGCGGCGTTGACCAACACTCCCGCGCGAATCGGGCCGGCGGCGGTCTCGACCTCCCAGCCGTCGCCCGATCGCTTGGCCAAGCGCAGCGCGGCGTCGGTTCGCACCGTGCCACCGTCGCGGCGAATCGCCGCCAGGCACGCGGCATGGAAGGCGGCGACCTCGATGTCGGCGCAGCTCGCCTCATACCAGGCGCCGGTCCACTGCTCGCTGAGGCCGGGAATCATGCGGTCGAGCTCGGCGCGGTCCAGATAAATGAGCGCATGCTCGCCGGTCAGCTCGTCGGCGCCCTCGATTGCATCGCCGTGCGGGCCGGTCAGGTGAACCGTGCCGCGGCGGCGCAGCAAGGGCGTCGACGACCCCGGCCAACCGGCATCGAACATCGGCCTCGATGCAAAGCTCAGGCGCCGTGCCGGTCCGGCGCCGAGGCTCGCTTCCCAGAATGCCGCTGAGCGCCCGGTCGAATGGCGGCCGCACAGATCCTCGGTTTCGATCAGAATCACCCGCATCTCGCCCGCGAGCCGTGCGCCGAGGCTCGCGCCGGCAATTCCGCCGCCGACAATCAGGAGATCGCATTGCGCTGAAGGATCCGTTTGCACCGCCATGGTGCGGCTTGGTTACGTTTTAGAAAGCCGCACCGTCTAGTGGTCGGCCCATGAACAACGCCGGATTTACTGAATTGCTGCTTGGGCTTCTGGCGATTCTGCTGGTGGTCGCGGCGGTCATCGACGTGCGCACGTTCACCATTTCCAACCCTCTCAATCTCGCCGTGGCGCTGCTCGCGCCGCTTTATTGGTTGTCGATCGCGCTTCCTTTGTGGCCCGACACGGCGATCCAACTCGGAGTCGGTGCCGGTGTATTCGTTTTGCTCGCCGGGGCGTTCTACGCTGGCCTGATGGGCGGCGGCGACGTCAAGCTGGCGGCCGCGCTGGCCCTGTGGTTCTCGCCCGCCTCGACGCTCAAATTCCTCGTGCTGATGTCGATTGCCGGCGGCGTCGTGACCCTGGTCGCGCTCGCGCTTCACCGGCTACGCAAAAATACCGGCCGGCCCAAGATCCCATATGGCGTTGCAATCGCTTTTGGCGGTTTGGCCATTCTAACCCAACGGTTTCTTAACCAATTTGCCTGATGTGTGGAAACATAGTCGGGGCCCTTTA
>JBKJYX010000269.1:0-4379 GCA_046715575.1 Sphingomicrobium sp.
TCGGCCCCGATTTCCGCCGCGTCCGCATCGTCATTGGTCACCCTGGCCACAAGGACCGCGTCACCCCGCACGTGCTCGGCAATTACGCCAAGTCGGAAATGGAGCCGCTGTCGGACCTGCTGGCCGCCATCGCCGCCGAAGCCGAATGGCTCGCCGACGGCGACGACGCCCGCTTCATGAGCGAGGTCGCGCTCAGGTTGCAGCAGGAGTAACGGGCGGCCTGGGCTGCTCTGCGCCCAGCCGCTTTGCTGTTGCAGCCATCATCGCCTGGAATCGCGGCATTGATCGCAGTCCGTCGAGGTCCGGGTCGACGAGTGCGTTGCGGTACAAGGAGATTGTGATTTCCTTGAGAACCGGCTCGAGGAGGTCAATCGCCCCATCCGGATCGTTCAAATAGACCGCAGTGACGCACGCGAAATTGTATTGCATGTTTCGGTTCTCGGGCTCGATCAGCAGCGCCCGTTCGATCCATTCCTTGGCCCGCTCAACCTGGCCCAAAATGGCAAGACCTCCGGCACCAATGCCGAGCGCAGCCGCATTGCTGGGATCCTCGGCAAGCACCCTTTCTGACTGCGACACCATGTTTTCTGCGGCGCGTTCGACGCCCGCGTGATCGCCAAGTGCGTGGTAAGCAGAGGCAAGCATCCCCCAGGCGTGGTAGTCGGTTTCAATAATGTCGACGGCCTTTTGGAAGTACCGGGCAGCTTCGGTCATCCGACCTTGCCGATACAATATCCTGGCGGTTTCGCGATTTACTTCCCACGAATCCGGATCGAGACTGAGCGCGACATCGATCTCTTTGTCCGCCTCCGCGAGCTTGCCGCTTTCGAAGAGGTTTCGAGCGATGACGCAGTGCGCCTCGGCAATCCCCGAATCCAGTGAGAGCGCGCGCTCGGCTTCCTCCACGCCGTCTTCGTCCGGCTTGCCGAACGAATGGCGCAAGTTCGCCTGGGCGATCGCAAGCAGCGCCCAGGCCCTGCCGTATTCCGGATCGATCTCGACCGCCCGCCTGCAGATGCGGATGACGCGCTCCTCGCGGCGGATATCGCCGTAGTTGCCCGTCACCCAATAATTGCGGGCCATGAGATAGAGCTGATAGGCCTCGGCGTTGGTTGTCCCACGATGTTCGATCGCCTTTTTCTCATCCGGCAAGAGCTTCAACCTGAGCGCCGCGACGATCGCCTTCGAAATCTCGTCCTGGATCGCGAAGATGTCAGTCAAGTCGCGATCATACCGCTCGGCCCAGAGATGGTCGCCGGTCGCGCCGTCGATCAGCTGGGCCGTGATCCTAACCCGGCCGCCGGCTTTGCGCACACTACCCTCGAGCACGTGGTTGACGCTGAGCTTTCGCGCGACGTCGCACACGTCGATCGCCTGGCCCTTGAACATGAACGCTGAATTCCGCGCGGTCACCGCCAGTGCGGAAATCTTCGATAAATCGGTGGTAATGTCCTCGCTTATGCCGTCGCTGAAATACTCCTGCTCGGCGTCGCCGCTCATGTTGGCGAACGGAAGCACGCAAATAGACAGCTTGTCCCGTTTGGCATCGCGCGGAACCGGCCCGCTGCTTGCACCCACTAAAGCGCTTACGCTGCCCTCAACCTTGCGCCAGCCGGGCGCCGACACGTCGCCGTCCCAGCCCTTGAGATCAGCGCACTGGATCTGATTGAACGGCATCGGCGGCACCGTTCCATCGACGCTGACCTGCACCAATGTGCCTTTTTCTCGCGCTGCGTCGGCCTCGGCCCGGACCCACTGCGACTTCACCGCCTCGGCCGACCACATCACGACCACCGCGCCGGCGGCCTGCAACCTCTCCTCGATCACCTCGCTGTAGGGGCGATGGGCGGGCAATTCGTCGTCGCGCCACACCTCATGGCCAAGCGAACGCAGCGCATCGGCGACCTGCTGCGCCTGCGCCTCCGTCGATCGCGCGTACGACACGAATACATGCGTCATCTTCGGGTTTGCCCCCGCTGACTGCCAAAATCCTACCGAGCGAGCGCGACAAAGAGCAAGGGAAACATGCACGACCCAAAGACAAAGAAGATCCGAAGGGTATAAGGGCCGCTTATTGGTTGGCGATGGATTTCGATTGGACGCTCGCCCCGGCGCGGCCCAACTGAGCTTATGGCAAATCTCAAGCAAACAGTGGCGGGAACGCCTGAAGCGGTCGACCCTCTCGTACTAAGTCGGGCGATCACCGCTGCCTACCAGAATTGTTCGATCGCCCGGGTCAACGATCATGAAATCCGGATGAGCGTGATGACCGGCGGTTTCCCCTGGCACCGCCACTGCGACTCCGACGAGACGTTCTACGTGATCGACGGCGAATTGATTCTCGAATTCGAGGACCGCGAAGTCGCGCTTCAACCCGGCCAGTTCCTGACCGTCCCCAAGGGGGTACGTCACCGCACGCGTCCCGGCGGGGCACGCTCCGTCAACCTGACGTTCGAAAAGATCGGCACCGAAGCGATCTACGACTGAGGACCGGCACGAAGGCGGTGCGGCGGCCTTGCGCCCGCGGGACCGTCACCGCAAAGGGCACTTATGCCCTTCCGCAGCCTTTTCACGACGCGTCTGTATGAGGCAGAACTCAAGTCTCCGGACCTGCTCGCCGATCTCGCTCATTCGATCCGCAGCCTCGCGGCGGACGACACCGCCGGCCGCAAATGGAGCCGCGACCATCATTACATGGGCTATACGAGCTACGCGTCATTGAATGACCTGCCCAGGCGCGATCCGGCCTTTGCCGACCTCGCCCGGCTGCTGGCCCGCCACGCGGCCGCGTTCGCCGAGGAAAGCGCCTTCGACCTTCCTCGCAAGCCCCGCCTCGACAGCCTGTGGGTCAATGTGTTGAAAAGCGGTGGGCAGCACAGTGGACATCTCCACCCGCACAGCGTCATTTCCGGCACGCTTTACGTCGCCGCGCCGGCGAAATCGGGCGCGATCCGATTCGAGGACCCGCGCCTGCCGCTGATGATGGCCGCCCCGGCTCGCCGTCAGGACGCCCCGGAGGATCGTCAATCATTTGTCAGCATCGAGCCGCGCCCCGGCCTCCTGCTCCTGTGGGAAAGCTGGCTCCGTCACGAGGTGATGCCGGGCGGCGGCAAAGGCGACCGGCTCAGCATCAGCTTCAATTTCGCGTGATGCGCGGCTAAGCGCCACCAAACTCTTTTCAAGGACAATGAATGGGCTTTCGCTGCGGCATCGTCGGCTTGCCGAACGTCGGTAAATCGACTCTTTTCAATGCGCTGACGGAAACCGCGGCCGCGCAGGCGGCGAACTATCCGTTTTGCACCATCGAGCCCAATGTCGGCCGGGTCGCGGTGCCCGACGAGCGGCTCGACAAGATTCGCGCGATCGCCGGCTCGAAGGTCGAGATCGAGACCCAGATCGAGTTCGTCGACATCGCCGGGCTGGTCCGCGGCGCCAGCCAGGGCGAAGGGCTAGGCAACCAGTTCCTCGCCAATATCCGCGAAGTCGACGCGATCGTCCACGTACTGCGTTGCTTCGAAGGCGGCGACGTGACGCACGTCGAGGGCCGGGTCGACCCGATCGCGGACGCCGAGACGGTCGAAACCGAGCTGATGCTGGCGGACCTCGACAGCCTCGAGCGGCGGGTGCCCAACCTCGTCAAGAAAGCCCAGCAGGGCGACAAGGAGGCGAAGATCGAGGCCTCAGTGCTCGGCCAGGCGCTCCAGTTACTGCGTGCATCGAAGCCGGCGCGGCTGGTGAAGCCCAAGGACGTCGAGGAGCAAAGAGCGCTCGAACGCGCGCAGCTACTGACCGCCAAGCCGGTGCTCTACGTGTGCAACGTCGACGAAAGCGACGCGGCCGAAGGCAATGCGCTGTCGGCGCGCGTGTTCGAGCAAGCCGCCGCCGAAGGCGCCGGCGCGGTCGTCATCTCGGCCGCGATCGAAGCCGAGATCGCGACCCTCGACGAGGCCGACCGCGCGGGGTTCCTCGCCGACCTCGGCCTCGAGGAAACCGGCCTCACGCGCGTGATCCGCGCCGGCTACCAGCTCCTTGGCCTGATCACCTTCTTCACCGCCGGGCCCAAGGAAGCGCGCGCCTGGACCGTCCACAAGGGAGCCAAAGCCCCCGAGGCGGCGGGCGAGATCCACACCGACTTCGAGCGCGGCTTCATCCGCGCCGAGACGATTGCCTACGTCGATTTCATCGCTTGCGGCGGCGAAGCCGGCGCCAAGGATGCGGGCAAGATGCGCGCCGAAGGCAAGGACTATATCGTCCAGGACGGCGACGTGCTGCTGTTTCGTTTCAATGTGTAGCGAAGGCTAGCGCTGACTCTCGCGGTAGAGGAGCACCGCGAGCAGCCCGGTGATGGCTATCGCGATCCAGCTCGCCGACATCGGCAC